>DATNKA010000532.1:0-8453 GCA_035603655.1 Candidatus Acidiferrales bacterium
AGCCTACCGTTGCCAGACCCGTGACGGGCAGGCCCATTACCTCGGGAGGGTCACCAGGCGCCGGAATCAAATCCCAGCGAACACGTTCGGGGAAGAAGTGCATGGCGAGACTCGTGAGTACATCGGCTCCGTGTCCTGAAGATCGCCTGGCCTTTCCCTCTCCGACGATATCCGCCAACAGGCTTTGCGCAACACGCCAAAGGTAAATATTCGGAATCAGGCAACCGCTGGAGCGGTAGATCTCTGAGGTCACTTCCTGTATGCATTGCAGGTTTCCATCGTGTCCGTTGAGGATGATCAGATGGGAAAGATCATGGCGCAACAGACAGCCTAAGACGTCCATCAATAGCGCACGCAGGGTCGTTTGGGAGAGCGCAATGCCTCCGGGGGTACTTCCGAAGTAATTGGAGCCCCCAAATGGAATTACAGGAGCAACCAAAGTTTCCACACCCAAGCCAGATGCACGTTCCGCAACCTGATTGGCCACGTGTTCTGCCAAGAGATAGTCTCCCATGGGCGCATGAGGACCTTGATCCTCATGGCTGCCGAGTGGAAGCAGAATCACTGGATTCTTAGCTAGGATTTCACGCGCTTCGACCGCGGTTAGTTCGCTGAGGCGAACTTTTCTGGAAACTTCACCTGTCATTGTTCACCGAATATATTCCGTTCTTCAAATATATGCAGTTCTCGAAATATATGCATGCTGACTTTGACGCCGTGGCTCGATACGCGCAGGAGATGATATGCGCAGGAGAAGACCTGCGCAGAAGAATCAGATCACTACCCGGTGCTCAAGTACCGGCATGTTGCGTCGGATTCGCTCCGTGAGGGCGCGATCGATGACGGCGCTGGCACATCCGATACCATCTGAAAGTTTTGCGACAACATGGCCCCAGGGATCACAAATCAGCGAGTGGCCATAAGTGAAGCGTGTCTCCCCCCTCTCGTCGGTGTTGGGACCCCAGGTGCCGGAAGCGGCGAACCAGCATTGGGTTTCGATAGCTCGGGCACGGATCAGGGGCTCCCAATGGTCCTTTCCGGTCTGTAGCGTGAAAGCCGCGGGAACGAGAATAAGCTCTGCTCCGGCGCTGCGCAGACTCCAAAACATGTCGGGGAAGCGAATGTCATAGCAGATGGCACAACCCACTTTCATCCCATCAATGTCGAAGGTTACGAGGGAATCTCCGGCGATGTAGTCGGCGCTCTCGCGATAGCCAGTACCATCGGGAGTGACGACGTCGAACAAATGTATCTTCCGGTAGCGGGCGATTTCGGCGCCGTCAGGATCGAATACCACGGTGGTATTGGCCAACTTTCCGGGCAACTTCTCGCCGATGGAACCCCCGTGCACGTAGATTCCATTCCTGCGAGCGATATCGCGAAGGAAAGTGTAGGCCGGACCGCCCTCATCTCGAGAGCCCGGGTTGGGCAAACTTTCCCCATTATCCAGTCGGGTCTTCACGCTGCCGCGGAGACACGTCCAGACCTCGGGAAAGCTGATGAGGCGCGGCCCGTGATCAGTGATAGCGCGGTCCACCAAAGCCTGAGCCTGCGCGATGTTCGCACTCTTGTCTTGGCCCGGACTCATCTGAACAATACAGATTCGCATGGCACTTCTTTCGCGCGGGAAATCCAACAGCGATAAATAACTCGAGGGAACGGCACCACAGTCTTGCGAGGGCCCGGCGGTCCGGATGTCCCCGCTGCTGAACCGTTCCACGGCATCACTTCCTTGAAACGGTCTCGACCACCATCGATCCGAAGGACGATGGTCTACTTTGGTACATACGAGGACGAGCAGTTCGCGGGCCGTAGTGATTGCAGGTACTATATCACTTCACTCACGGCAGTCCGCACGCGGAGTTTGACAGTAGTGCTCAAAAAGAATGCACAAATCGCCGAAGTAAAGGGACTAGGTGACTAACAACTCATCCACCGTATCGGATGTTACGCCCCGCACACACGAGTTGATCAAGGGGATCGGCCTGGCGAGTGCGATTGCATTAGTGATGGGCAGCATGATCGGCTCTGGCATTTTTATCGTGTCGGCCGATATCGCACGGCTCGTCGGTTCGCCTTCACTCTTGATTTGGACATGGATTGTGACCGGCGTCATGGTCGTCGGGGGAGCGCTGGCATATGGCGAACTGGCGGTGATGATGCCGCGCGCAGGCGGACCATATATATATCTGCGCGAGGCTCTGGGCCCGCTCTGGGGATTTCTGTATGGCTGGACATCGTTCCTGGTGATTCAGACGGGAACCATTGCTGCAGTGGGGATGGCATTTGGAAAGTTCCTAGGCGTTCTGGTTCCGTCGATTTCACCGACAAACTGGCTGATTCATTTGGTGCACGTTCCCTTGATTCATGTTGGACCGATTCGGATGGGGGATATTGATGTAGGTCTTAACACGCAGAATGTGGCTGGGATTTTCGTTGTGGTATTTCTTACCGGCATCAACATTCTCGGAGTAAAAACCGGGGCTGCCGTGCAGCTTGTCCTCACTACCGCGAAAGCGATACTTCTCTTATCCCTAGTCGTCTTGGGGATATTTATCGGACGCAACGCACAAGCGATATCGTCCAACTTTGGCGCCAGCTTCGGGCACGGTTCGGCATGGCACGTACTGCACGCCGTGCACATCGGGACTGGCGCGTCGATTGTGACCGTTGGAAGCATCACGATCGTGGCGCTCGCACAGGTCGGCCCAATGTTCGCATCTGAAGCCTGGAACAATGTTACTTTCGCTTCCGGAGAAGTGAGGAACCCACAACGAAACTTGCCCCTGGCCCTCGTGATCGGTTCTGGAGGGGTGATTGTGCTCTACATTCTGACAAATTTTGCATACCTCAGCGTTCTTCCGTTGGCCGGCACAAGAAATGCCCTCACCGTCCTGGACCGAGGGATCCAGTACGCCTCAGAGGATCGAGTGGCGACAGCGATGATCGAGCAGGTATTTGGTTCGATCGGGGCCAAGATCATGGCAGGCGCCATTCTCGTATCCTGCTTCGGGGCGGCGAACGGACTGATTCTCGCCGGTGCTCGCGTCTACTATGCCATGGCCAGAAACGGGCTGTTCTTCCATGGCGCGGCATCCATCCATCCCAAATATCGTACGCCAGCGCGGTCGCTAGTAATCCAGTGCGTGTGGGCATGCATATTGTGTATATCGGGAACTTACGGCCAGCTTTTGGATTACATTGTCTTCGCGGTTGTAATGTTTTATATCCTGACGTTGCTTGTCGTATTCGCACTGCGTAGAAAATGGCCGGAGAAGCCGCGCCCCTATCGTGCGGTAGGATATCCAATTCTCACTGGCGCAAATATTATTATCGCGATCTATATCGACGCGGTGCTGCTAAAGTACAAGCCTCAGTACACGTGGCCTGGATTAATCATTGTATTGCTCGGTCTGCCCTTTTATTTTCTAATCGCCCGCGGCAATGCATCGCGGACGGTTCCAGCGGCCCTTCGTGAGTAAGGGACGCGACCTTGCTGGAATTGGCGGACGAGGACGTGGAGGCGGGAGACGTCTACGCCCTAGAAAATAACAGTCTGGCCTACTACCGCGCCGCCGGCGGTTCGCCTGCCGTGCGGCTAGGCTTGGGCACGGCGGCGATTACGTGACAAAGCTGCCGCTCCAGCTTGAGGCGATCGGACCTGGTAACGTAAACGACCTTTCTCCACCCGGGCTGATCGCCTTCCACCACTACATATGGTCTGACGACGGTCGGCAGGTTGTTTACGAGGGCCAGACTGACCAAAACCAGTGGAACGTGTGTAGGCCAGCGGTAGCGGGAGGGGCGCCGGTTCTGGTGAAGACAGCTGCCCGAGATACGTACCCGTCCAAGTCTTCGCAAGCTGTTGGGGACAGACACAGTCCAGCGGACATCTCTACGGATCTAGGACAAGACCAATTTGCCAGTTCCCGTAACTGCCGTGCCGTGAAGATCGACTAACTCGGGCATTTCATGATTCGAGCATAGTCTTGAGATTCGAAATGATCTCACGGGCGCGGTCCTGGTTCATCTTCTCAAACACCGGCTGTGATGCGAAGCGGGCGACTACATTGCCTGGAATCTCATATTGAACATCCAGTGTCACTTGCGCGTTCGCGCCACTGGGTTCGATCTTGTACGTCCACGTACTCGGATTTCCGGTTATCGTTTGAAACTCGAATACCTTCGGGCTCTCGCTCCGAGTGCACTTAGAGTTGCCTGAGACCACCAGACCAAACCAATCGAACTCGTATTCCCAGGTCTGGCCGGGCTGCGCGGTAGCGGGTTGCACGTTGTGGATCCGCGAAAGCCCCGGGATAAAGCTGGTTGCCCGGGGTGCTTCGGCGATGAAATCGTAAACCTTTTGCGGCGGGACGGAGATCGTTGCGGAGTGGGTTGCTTTTCCGGTGGGCATTATTCCTCCTCAAGTAAGTGAAAGCGAGCGGCCTTTAGCAGCGTGGTCGCGACCAGAGATTGTTTGGCCACCGAAAACCCCTGCAGTCGAATTGTAATCCCCGTCATCCAGCGGCGTTCGTGCCATGTAATAAACCCGCGCTCATCGTTCAGCTGAATATGTCCCGGCTGGGGCGTGTTCGATAACCATATCAAATCGAGGGTGGAACTGAAAATCCTTTCCCAGTGGGGAGGAACGCGCCGGAGCGCAACCCACCTTTCTTCTAGCGCATCGTCACTCCGCCTCGACACTCGCCAAACGCGCCTGCCCGGATGGAAGAATCGTAGCCGGATCATTTTGTGGCCTTGAGAAAACCCTGAATCCCGTGCCGATCCGCAGATGTCGTGAGCGTAAGAAAGCCCGAGCGTCGAGCCATGGCTGCCAGGTCGTCGGCCGAGCGGTACTGCACATCCAACTCCGCCAACCGCAAAAGGTAATCCGAGAAACGAAGACGGCGCATCGCGCTCGTCACCATGACGCCTCCGGGCCGCAAGACACGATGGAAAGCTGTGTACAGTGTGGCCAGCTGTTCGTCATCTAGAAACTCTCCTAACCCCGTCGACGTGATGAAATCAAACTCGCCCGCATAGGTACCAGGGTCGAGGGCATCGCCATGATGTGTGGTAAGCGTAACGCCGTGCTGGCAGGCAAAGGTCGTAGCTTGACGTAGGACGTCATCGTCCAGGTCGAGTACATGGAATCGTATTCCGGCCGTCACTCCTCCCGCTGCGCGGAATTTCTCCACCGCAGCTACAAACTCACGAGGAATACCACAGGGGACACTTAGAATGTCAACGTGTGCTACGTCCGCCGACCGTTCCCGAAGAAAATGTAAAAGTTCATCGCGAGCCATGAAAAAACGGCTTCGAAAGGATTCCGTCGCTCGCATGCTCAGGATCCGCTTATCTAACCAGCGCCCTATTCCGTGCGAACCCGAGGGTTGGTCTCGATAGATATGGTCCGCGAAACGGTAGCTGCCAGAGTTCTCAAAGCCCTCTCGAGCGAGATCGGAAGTCCTCAGTAGCCAGTAGACCGGCAACTCCAGCACTCGTCCGCTGCGCAGAAGTTTGCCCGTGATGGAAGAGGATCGTCGGGTTCGGTTATAGAATTCCGCCACGTGACCGTTCTACACCCGCATGAAGGCGGCGATCATTTCCCTCATGACCTCGGGTGTTCCAGCCGCGATGGTGAGTGCCCGCGCGTCGCGATAGAATCGGCTTGTCCAATGATCGTCCATGTAGCCGAGGCCGCCATGAATTTGGAGACATTGCGTGATGACCTGTTGCGCCACTTGGTAGCTGAAGAGCTTCATCATGCAGATCTGGCGCGTAACCGATTCTCCCATGATCCAGCGAGACAATGTGCGGTAATTCAGTGCGCGAGCGGCTTCAAGCTGGGTGGCCATTTCGGCAAATTCGTGCCGTATGACCTGGAATTGACTGATGGTGTTCCCAAAAACCTGTCGCGCCCGCGCAAACGCCAGTGCTTTCTGCATGGCATAGTCTGCCCAAGCAACGCAGGAAATACCGCCAAAAAGACGCTCGCGGTTGAGTGCGCGCTGCACCTGTCCGAAGCCTTCGCCCGGGGTTCCAAGCAATTGGTCGCGTTTCACCGAGCAGCTGTCGAAGCGAATGCGGCCGGTGCCAGAAGCGGATAGTCCTAAGGTTCGCAGCCGCTCGATCGTAACACCCTGGCTCCGCGCCGGTACCAGGATCAGCGTCAACCCTTCTTCAGTTAATTCAGGGATGCGAGCGGCCACAATCAGGAAGTCGGCGAAGGCGGCATTGGTGATGTACGTTTTTTCTCCCCGGAGGACCAGGTCATCGCCCGAGAGATCGGCACGGCATTGCAAGGCGGAAAAATCTGATCCGGACGAGGGCTCCGTAACCGCCATCGCGCCCATCGTCTTGCCACTGCGCAGTGCGGGAACGTAGGTAGCCTTTTGCTCGTCGGTGCCGAAGTCTTCGAGCAGCGGAATGATGAGGTTCGACTGGACCAGGAAGCTTAAGGCGAATCCTAGCGACTCACAGCGAGGCAACTCCTCGGCAACGATCCCATTGAGCCACGGGTCGGACTGGAACAATTCGTGTTGCGCACATTCCAGGAGGACCGACCGGGGGAACTCTCCTGCTTCTTCCCATGCGGTCGAGCGCGGGCGGAGTTGCTGGTCGATAAACGCGCGCACTCTTTGTCGAAATTGCTCGTTTTCGGCAGAGGAAAAGTCAGTCATCGTTCACAATTCATGCGGGAGACGGCATGACCCGGCGGAACGCGTCGATCACATCTTGTACGGTTTTTAACCGCCACAAATCGTCTTCTTTAATCTCGATTTTAAATGCGTCTTCGAGTGACATTACACACTCGAGCTTTTCAAGCGACTCCATGTCGAGATCCGAGAGCTTTGCTTCAAGCTTGATTTCGGTAACCGGTACGCCTGAAGCCCGGCTGATGAGTTCCGTTACCTTGTCTTCAACATTCACGGTGCGCACCTTCCTCAGGGAAATCGCTGGCCAGCCGCGAATGCAGCTGTGCAGCCACCTTTTCATCTATATCGCGCCACTTCGCTCGCCTCGCGGCAACTTGCTCTGGGGGCATGCCGGCAATCAACTGCTCGGCCCAGCCGTTTTCACCGCTGTGGGCCTCCTCATCCTGAATAATCCGCTGCAAGGTTCGTCGTACGTTCGGGTGCACGTCAGAGCGCTGCAAGTGCTCGCGATAGCTCATCAGCACGCGTGCCTCGAGAATCTCGGAAAGAACGAGCAAATCAACCATGTTTTTCGGAATGCCGCCGTCCTGAGAATAGTGCATCTGGATCGTCTCGGTTGAGGGATCGATAGCACCACCGAGGTGCGCGATCACTTCGGTGAGAAGAGCGGCGTGATGTGCTTCCGTAGCGCAATGACGAGTCGCTCCTACCAGCACATCGGGGCTTGTAACACTTCGAGCCAGACGGCCCATCAAAAGCGCTCCATGCAGTTCGCTGTTGCGATACAAGTTCAACAACCAGAGCTCACGTTCAGTAAGCGGCATGCATTCCCGCCTTGGCGAAATCGGAGAGTCCAATCCCGCAGAGCCGATGGATTTTCTGATCCAGCGTCAAGATGGCCTGCAGATCGTTCTTCTCTGAAATAGGTGTGCTGGCTACGACGTCGGTCCCGATGTGACGAAAATTCAGGCCGGCATGGAGACAGCGGTCGCGCGCACCGGAGTCGATCCGTACCCGCGGTTCGAGGAGGTCAAAGGCGAATTGCGTATGACGGAATTCGTCCTTGGCGATGAAAGCACAGATCTGCGCCAATACCGGTTCCTTTGCCTGGCGCGAGGCGCGCAGGAAAAAGTAAGCAGCGAAGTGCTCGCTGATCATGTAGCGGACAAGTTCCGCGAGTGGGTCCGCGATCACATTTCCCAGGTTTCGCTGGCGCACCGCGACGAGTTCCTCGTCGCTGACTGGCCGATAGTCCACCAGATTCAAGTATCGGTTTAGCACGTAAAAATGCTTGTAGGATTCGTAGAGTTGCACGGAAAAAACCGAGGTCACGTCGAGTTGGTCCCACATGCAGCGCATCAGGCCAGACGTATAAATGGGGAAGTAGGACTCGATCAGTGCCGAGTCGTGCATCTGGTCGAGCAAGGCAGGCTGACTCAAGGCTCGATCGCGATCGATCTGATTCCACGCAACGTCGATTTCGAGGATCCAGCGCTGCAGTTCCGCTGTTGTCAAATACTCATCGTAAATCATCTCTGCTCCTGCTCGACCAGCCTGAATGCTTGGTTCGGCCCGAGTGTTAGTGCCAAGGCTAGAGCCCAGCGCTCAAGTCCAAAGGCAACGCATCCGGAATACGCATCCGTCCCGTCCTCCAGATGAAATCCGAAGCGGCGCGAAAAGAACGTTTCGTGAAGATTGAAGGAAGAGATTGCCAGCGGCCTTCCTTCTGCATCCATCTGCGCTCGCAGCTCGTATTTCAGGCCCTTGATTTGCTGCAGCAGCTTCCTGCCCCGA
>DATNKA010000533.1:0-3136 GCA_035603655.1 Candidatus Acidiferrales bacterium
CCTACGCCAGCGACAAGAAAGATAATCCGAAACCAGCCGCCGTGAAGATGGTCGATTCCGGTTCGTTCGGAGTTTTCGTCAGGGGCCAACGCGTTGTCACTGAAAGTTTCAGCGTTCAACAGGACAATGGCGTCAGCATCGTGAAATCTCACCTTCAGGAAACTGCGAATTCGGTCGCGGCTGGTCAAAGGTCCGAACTGCAGATGACGGGCACTGGGGAGTTGGTTCGCTACGAATGGAATGATGCCGCCGGTTCGCTGGTGGTCACTCCCAAAGACGAATTCCTGCTCGAAAAAATTACCACCGGGTCCGCCTCCAAACCGGCAGAGCAGCCGTTTCTGATGCCGAACACCTCGGCCATTTTGGACAATAACTTTTTTATTCATCGCGAAGTGCTGGCCTGGCGTTACTTGGCAACCAACTGCCACACGGATGGCGGTGCTCTAAAGTGTCAGCAGGGGGCGGTCGAGTTCGGGGTGCTGGTGCCGCAAGATCGGACTTCCATGCGAATACGTGTGGAACTAGCGGGAAGAGAGAAGATCACGATCCGCGGAACGGAACGCGAATTGTGGCGACTGAACCTGAAGGGAGAAGCCTTCGCCTGGAGCCTTTGGGTAGATGAGAAAGATCAGTTCAAGCTCATACGGGTTCAGATCGCAGACGATAATACCGAGGTGCTGCGAGATTAACGATCTGGACCTACAGAGTCACGCGGTCGCGCGCAGGATTTGATTCAGGGTTGACGGGAGATGCAAGTTGCCTCTGGCGGATGCACGTACGGCCCGGGTTATTATCACCATGCTGCTTTTCGCGCTGGGCCTGGGGTTCCTCTACGCGGCCCGGCAGACTTTAGTAGCGTTCATGTTTGCCATTTTTTTTGCCTACCTAATGAGTCCTTTGGTTTCGTACCTGGAGAAACTTCTTCACGGGCGGGGACTCGCCATCGGCGTAATTTACGTGTTACTGCTGGTACTGGTGGTGCTATTTTTCGTTTCCACGGGGCCGCGGATCGGACGCGAAAGCTCTCGCTTAGGCCAATCGCTCCCAGCTCTTTCCCGTCTAAGCTCAGGGCAGATCGCGGAACAACTGGGACAAGAACACGGCTGGAACGCCCGACTGGTCGAAATAATTCGCGACTACCTGGCCAGCCACAGCGACGAAATTGAGAAGCTCGCCAAGAACGTAGGGCTCCACGTAGCGGATGTCGCAAAACAGGCGTGGCTACTGGTAATTGTTCCCCTGTTGTCGATTTTCTTTCTAAAAGACGGTCGCGCCTTCAGCCAGATTCTGCTCGACTTGGTGCAGTCGCGTCCGCAGCGCGAACTGTTGCAGGGCGTTCTCAGCGACTTAAATCAGATGCTGGCGCATTTTATCCGGGCGCAACTTACCTTGGCCGCGCTTACGCTGGTAGGTTATTCGGCGGTTCTGGGAATGATGGGGATGACCTATGCCCTGGTGCTGGGAACATTGGGAGGCTTGCTCGAATTCATTCCGGTTGTCGGACCTCTGGTAGCCGCGATGGTCATCGTAAGCGTCGCCCTTTTGACCAGCTACCCGCATTGGCTGGGGCTGGTGATTTTCCTGGGCATCTGGCGACTGATTCAGGATTATGTGACCTCTCCACGAATTATGGGCCACAGCATGGAACTGCATCCCCTGGCGGCAATTTTCGGAGTGATGGCGGGAGGCGAGGTTGCGGGTATCCTGGGAATTTTTCTTTCCATCCCAGTGATGGCGAGTTTGCGTATCGTATTCCGGCGCTGGCGGCTGTACGCCGAAAAAAGAAAATTCGGCCCGCTCAATGAGTACGCGATCGGCGGACAGGTCGGGGTTAAGAAGTAAAAAACGTTCTCAGGTCTCACCTCCAAGACTTCGTTTTCCGGGTTTGCGGTATCAGCTTCTCTGGGCTGACATATTTATCGCGCCGCGCTCAGGTTACAAGGAAGTTACGCGGCCCGCTTCGGGCAGAACCGTGTTGATGAACATACCGGAGCCGAGTTCGAATCCCACCGCACGAGTAAGACGAGGGATCACGCTCACATACCAGTGGAAATGCCGGGCGCTGGTGTAATCGGAAGGACCGCTGCGCAGGGTAAGATTAAGTTCGGGGTTCTCAAGTCCCACATCGATCTTGAAAATCACTGGGTTTGACCAGCGCATCGGTGTAAGTGCCGCTTGGTGGTCGGTCAAAATTGTGCAGTGTCGTGAGCGTGCCACGTGGGGTGGTCTTGAAGACTCAGCCATTAGCCGACGGTCCCGCCCCCGCAAGGCTTGTCCCGTCGGTCCCCTGCATCCTGCATCCGCGCCGCTCCGGATTCGCCACTCTTGTACAGAGTGAGCCGCCATGAAAATCCCATCTCTGTGCAGCAGTTCTAATAACTTAGACGGGCATGTGTGTTTGGGCTAAAGAGTTGTGGCAAAGGCAAACGGACTCCAGGGCAAGTTGGGATTCTCGAGAGTGCTGCAACCTTCCGAGCAAACATCGCACCCGCATTGAGACAACATCATTCCAGATCAATCCTTAGAACCTGTATGATGTCGGTTTTTGGATCCAGAATTCCCTGCAGCTTCACCTTCTCTCCAACGAAACCTCTTGGTAATTCCTGATTATCCAGGTGATAAACGTTGTCCTTCGACGCCAGCACGAATTTCCCGCCCAGGTGCTGAATGCAGTACAGAGAACAAGAGGAGCGAGTCGACCCCATAACTCCCGACTTTGACTTCAGCATCTCGGCGTGCGATTTGGTAAGTGAGTGGACATTAAATGCGCACTGGCTATCGGAAATTTCGCCATGGAACGTCGCTGGCTGCTGCGCCTCGGTGTATACCGACAACGACAGAGCGAAACACACAACCCCGCCCAGCACTGTGCTGCCTTTCATAGAATCGACCTCCAACCACTACTGCGTCACCACAAACCTCATGAACATGCCTTCACGGTCTTCGCTACAAATTACGGTACAAACCACCACGTATTCGCCCGGCTCATCGGACGCGATCAGCGAAAACTCTTGTGTGCCAGCTCTAAGCAACAAATCCCAACCGGGTACCTTTGACCTCTCCTTGGCGCGTAACAGCGAAAACCCATGAATCGATCCGTACCGGTTCCACGACTCTGCTTTCCGTGCTGTGATCC
>DATNKA010000534.1:0-8375 GCA_035603655.1 Candidatus Acidiferrales bacterium
CATCGGAGCCAACGCCCAAGTGACGGCCAGCAATTCTCTGATCCTGGGAAGCGTTAACGGCGTGAATGGAGCCACAGCCGATACTCTGGTTGGCATCGGCACAACGGCTCCGACGGCGAAACTCGACGTGCGCGGCAATGCCAACTTCACCGGTCCCATCACGTTTGCCGCGGGGCAGACTTTCCCCGGAACAGGCACGATCACCGGCGTTACTGCGGGAAGTGGTTTGAGCGGCGGCGGTACCAGCGGGACGGTAGCCCTGAGTCTGAATACCGGTTTTTCTGATGGACGCTATGCCCAACTAGGCGCAAAGAATATCTTCTCCGGCGTCCAGGTGATCAACAACACTGTCGGCATCGGAATTGCCGCGCCTACCTATCCCCTGCAGGTAAGCGGAACTATGCGTGGAGATGGGCTCTCTTTGAGTAGCTCGGGGAATCTGAATGTTGACGCACCATTCGTGCCGGGCGGACGACTGACAGTCTTGGCAAATGGATTCGTGGGAATAGACAATCCCAGCCCTACAACGAACCTGGATGTACACGGCAACCTCGCCGCTTCTGGCGCCCTCATTGGCGGCTCCCTCAGCGTTTCTGGCGGCGGAATCATCAACGGCGGGCTGACTACCAGCGCGGGAATAACGACGGGCGCCGGAGTAACCGTCGGTGGCCCTCTTAGTGTGACGGGCGGACTTACCATCAAAAACGATCAGACCATGAATGCCGCGCCGCACATGTACTTTGGCGGGTTCTTTCCGGGCAATATAGTGCAGGCCCAGGCCGGTGGATACGTTGTTCCGAGCAAAGACATTCTAATCACTCGAGTGACGCTCGGCGGCGGATTTCTGGGATTCAACTTGAGCGGAGGATGTTCACCGACCGGCACAATTGGCATTATCAACCTCAGCGGCGGCCTTTCGAATTTGGTACCGGTATACCTACTCGATATCGTCCAAAACTCAGATCCTTCGTACAGAAGCGACTCCGGGCCGATTTCCGTCCCGGTAGCAGGCGGTACTCCGCTGGTGTTCGAGGTTTGGGTAGGGCCGGTGTGCGGCCTGAATCCAGGTCCCAACAACCTCTACCTGAGCGTTGAGTATGTGATGCAATAGAACGTGGAGGCTCCCGCAGCGAACGAATACATTTCGGTGCTGGGAATGCTTTACCTTTCATTGAAAAAGAATTTGTCGAAGTGTTCGAATCGTTCGAGGGAGCGGATGTGGCATTGCGTGGTCTTGCCATATTCCGTTCTCCACCGCGTCCGGAGAAGGTTGTATCTCCTGACCGTCCTAAGTCCGCGTGTATGAGTCCGTGAGACCGTCGAGCGGCAACGGCATATTGCTCTGGCAGCAGCCCGTCTTTATTCTGAGAGCTGAGGCTCGCTCCATGCTTTATCGGTGCGACCACGCGCATTCGATTGTGCCGTGTTGCCCCGCTCATCTTGAATGTCGGTGTCGGCCCACGGTCCAACAATCCCCGAAAACCTTATACCCGATTTACCTCGACTCGCTCGGCTGCATAAGCGCGGTTCGACCCCGAACCCTCGACTACCACATCTGGATAGACCGAGAGCAATTCTTTTTAGCAGAAGGTACTTTCATGTCAAATCGTTCCTTTGTGGTCCTTGAATTTACGCTGCACGCAACTACCCGGCGACGCTTCCGGAAGGTTCGCGTCTCCCCGTGCTCGCAGGCGATGTGCCTGCACGATGCCATGCCATGAGCCCGAGCCCTAAGGTGTCACGGTAAATGTGGTGGTACTGGTGGCACTCCCGCCGGAGGTTGTGACCGCGATCTTCCCGGTCTTGGCTCCTGTCGGAACGCGAAGTGTCACCTGCAAGTCTGAATTCACGGTAAACGAAGTTACTTTCCCTCCTCCCACGGTGAGACCCAATGCTTGGATCAATCCCGTTCCCGTGAGTACGATCGAGTCGCCGGCCTTTCCACTGGTTGGGGCAAAGCTCGTGACCTTGGGGGTCACTTTGAAGATCTTGCTGCTCAATAGGTCTCCGGAGGACGTGGTCACCATGACGAATCCAGTTTCACCGCTTGGAACCACTGCGGTGAGATAAGTATCCGACAAAACGTTGAAGCTCGCGTGGGTTCCATTGAACATCACGCTGGTCGTGCCAGTCAGATTGTTGCCAAGAATTCCTACCGACTTTCCTACCAGACCAGACGTGCTGGTCAAACGCGCGAATGGCAGCAGGCCGCTATTGAAAGCAAAGACGACGCCTTTCAGCGGTTCGCCTCCACGCGAGGTCAGACCCAAGATCGAACCGTTGGTGTGTTCCATCGGCGTTGCATAGACTCCGTCACCAGTGGCAGAGGCGAAGCTATAGAGCACGGAGTAGGCGCCCGCTGTGGTCATCTCAAACATCACGCCGTACCCGTTGTCGCCACCCCAAATGGTAGCGCCATAGAGGTTCCCATCGTTCCCAGCAACCAATCCGGCAAAGGCCTGATACCCGAGCAGGGGCTGCTTGTGGTTGAAGTTAACCAGCACTGTCAGGGTTCCCGTCGGCGTGATTCTAAAAATGACGCCGTCGCTGAAACTGCCGCCCGCAGTGGTAGTGCCATACAGATTTCCGTCGGAACCTTCCACCAGTCCCCCAATCGGGAAAGCCCCGTGCGGGCCGTCAAAATTGTAGAGAGTCGTGGAAGTTTTTCCGGTGACCTTATAGATCGTGCCGTCCGTGTTCGTCCCCGCAAATTCCGTGACTCCGTAGTACGAGCCATTCTTTGCGAGGAGCAGCGGGCCGTACGATTCGCTTGGAATCTTTGCTAGAGCTGTAAACACGCCGGCGGGAGTTATCTTGAACGCAATGCCCGGATGCGACGTACCGTAGAAATTTCCGTCAGAGCCCAGGGTGAGCGCTGCCACTGGAAAGCCGCCGTCAGTTCCTCCGGTGAAGGCGTAGAGAACGGTCAGCACCCCAAACGGCGTAATCTTAAAAATGGTCCCGAAGCCGTGGGCACCCCCAAACTCCGTAGCGCCATAAAGGTTGCCATCCAGGCCAAGCACGAGGCCGCCAATGGGCGTGCTCCCGTGAGTCGTGTCAAAGCTGAAAAGCAAGGTCAGCCCGCCCGTGGGCGGGATTTTAAAGATCGACCCGACATTATTGACTCCCCCGGTCGTCGTGATGCCGTAGAGGTCTCCATCCCGGCCCTGTGCCATTACTGACGGATATTGCGGGCAACATCCCCCGGGCTTTCCCGGGAAGTCGTAAAGGTCGGCATAGGTTTGGGCGCAGAGGGTACCGGCGCAAAACCCGAAAAACAGCAGGAGTACTCCCAAGATAACTCTGCCCGCAACTTTAAAGTCCCTTACTGTGCGGGTTTTTGCTGAGTAGATAGGTGGGATCATCATAACCGTCCTCTCGTTTGTCTGAAACAGATGGGGCAGTAACCCGGGGGCGGCTCTTTCCCTTACTACTAAGAACGGAAAATCCAAACAGAATGGCTCATGATGCTCTTGAGTACCATCCAGAACGGCGGTGAAGGCAGACCAATAGGGTTAAAACCACAGGTCCGCAGAAGCTTGGTGCGGTCAATCTGGTCTAGGAAGCGCAGGTTCTGCGGCGCTGTGAAATCGAGGAAGAATCCGAGGAGGTAGTTGTATGCCCGCAGCGTCTTCTCGCTCTTTCCCAGCTGGTCTTTGCCCTGAAAGAGCTGAAGCTCGGCAAACCACTGATACACGGCGGCCGTGATTTTCGTCCGACCGGTTTCGTCCTGGTTCTGAATGACCGGGACATTGGCATCCAGAGCTTCGAAATATGCCTGCTTGCGCTTCTGGGAGTCGACTGCCGAGTCGCGGTCGTCGCCCACGAGTTCCCATGGACGGGTGCCGTCAGCGAGCGAACACCGCAGGAAGTAGGGGCCGGTGAGATCGGCGGGGCGGCGCCCACGTCCGAGATTGACCTTTTGATAGCGCAGAGCTTTGCCTTTGCCGACCTGCCGGTAAAGTGTGACTGGCCGGTTTTCAGGTGATACTCAGTGGCCAGTTTTGGCTGATCGCTCAGGCTGGGTCACCATAATTGCGGGAACTTCCTGCTGCTTGACCAGGTTGTTGTAGGCCGCGACGTCGGTCGCGACAATTGCCTCCCACTTCGCTAGTTGTTCATCGACGGCGTGGGTAAGCAGGTCGAACACTTCATAGGACTGTTTCGTCGGCGCCGAATCTGCGCTTCCCACCACGCCACTCAGCGCGACCAGATCATTGTTCAACCGAACCGGAAAATTGAGCACGTCCTGGCCGCTCTTGGCTTTGGTCTGGATGAGCGCTTCCTCCACCACAGTCATCTTTTTATCCAGCGCTTTTCCTGCGTCGGCAATCGTGTTCTCGCGGGGATCATTCTTCAGCCGCTTGTCGACGGCACTGATTTGCTCCCGCAGGTCTCGAATCTGGATGATCGTATCGTCGGTCTGCGTGACCTTGTCCCGAATCTTGAGCAACAGATCGAATTGCTTGGCGAGATCCTCCTGGCTGACATTCACCCGCGGGTCGGCTTTGATCTCCAGTGGCGCGGTGTAACTCTCGCCCAGCACCGTCAGTCGCACCCGGTATGTACCGGGCAGAGCCACCGGACCCTCCGTGCCTCCACCCCAAAGCGGCGCACGTGGCACCTTGGTAGCTCCCTCATAGCGTAAATCCCATACAAAGCGGTTCAGGCCCGCGTCGGCAGGCAAATTGTCTGCGCCCCGATCGCGCTCGAAGGGGTTTTCCTCGTCTCCCGCAGGCTCCTCTTTCTTGGGGAATTTGCGAATCACTTTCCCGGAAGCGTCGAGCACTTCCAGCGTAATCTTCGGTGCTTCCTCTTTCTTCTCTCCTTCTTTCTTCTCTCCTTCGCCCTTGCCAGCCTCGGTCTTCGCCGGTGACTCCGGTGAGGATGAGGTCGAAACCGCAGCGTCTTTCTTTTCCGGCTTCTTGAGCGAAGTCTTCAACCAGTAATCAATGACCGCCCCCGCAGGCGGATTCTTCCCCACATTCCCTTGCCGGCCAGAAACCGACCCCCTAAATACCGTATGATTGGGCGCCGCCGGCGCAAAAAGGTGCGCATCCTGCTTAGGGACCGATTCGTCGTACTGCTCCAACGCTGTAATGTCATCGAGTACCCAGAAACTCCTGCCGTGCGTCGCCACCACAAGATCGTTTTTCCCGTTGTTGCTCTTGATGATCAGGTCGTTCACCGGCGTAGTCGGGAGATTGATTTGCAGCGCCTGCCATTGCCCACCCTCATCGAACGAAACATAGACCCCTTGTTCCGTTCCGGCGAAAAGCAGTCCCGGACGCTTCGGATCGACCCGGACGGCGTGCACGTAATCATTCGCCGGAATTCCCGCCACCAGTTTCGTCCAGGACTTTCCGAAATCGGTGGTCTTGAACACATACGGGGCGAAGTCATCCGCCTTGTGCCGTTCGACGGCGAGATACGCGGTACCGGCATCGCGCGGAGAAGCCTCGATCATGCTGACTGTGCCCCATTCCGGCATTTCCTTGGGAGTGACGTTCTCCCACTTCTGGCCGCCATCGCGGGTCAGTTGCACCAGCCCGTCATCGGTCCCCACCCAGATCAAGTCCTTTTGTACCGGCGACTCCACCACCGAAAAGATCGTGTCGTACACTTCAACACCCGTGTTGTCTTTCGTGATGGGCCCACCGGAAGCGGCCTGCTTCGATTTGTCGTTGCGCGTCAGGTCGGGGCTGATGATTGTCCAACTCATTCCTCCATCTGTCGTCTTGAACAACACTTCTCCAGCGAAGTACAGCGTCTTCGGGTCGTGTGCAGAAAAAACAATCGGCTCGGTCCATTGGAACCGATGCTTGACGTCCGCTGCGGACCACCCGATGGGATTTACCGGCCAGGGATTAATCGACAGATACTGCTGCGTATGCCGGTCGTAGCGAGTGATCTCCCCGCCGTACGACCCGGCATACACGATCAGAGGGTCTGTCGGATCAGGCGCAATGTACCCGCTCTCGCCACCGCCGACGTCGTACCAGTCCGGACGATCGATCCCGCCTTCAGCACTCGCACTCGCAATTCCTACGGTTGAGTTGTCCTGCTGCGCGCCATAGATGTAATACGGAAACCGGTTGTCGGTGGTGACGTGGTAGAACTGCGCTGTGGGCTGGTTTTGCTGGCTGCTCCAGCTGTCGCCGCCGTTGGTGGAGATGGTCGCGCCTCCATCATTTCCATCGATGAGCCGCTTGGGGTTCGTAGGATCGATCCACAAGGCGTGGTTGTCGCCATGCGGCGCACGGATCTGGTTGAAGGTCTTGCCTCCATCGTTGGAGCGATAGACGCCCGTATTCAGGATGTAGACCGTATCGGCTGACTTGGGGTCGGCAAAAATATGCGAATAGTACCAGGCGCGCTGCCGAAACCGGTGATCGTCCGTCATCAGATGCCACGAATCCCCGCCGTCGTCGGAACGATAGATTCCGCCTTCCTCGGCCTCAATTACCGCCCACACCCGATCGGGATTCGCCCCGGAAACCGTGACGCCAATCCGCCCGAGAATCCCTTCCGGCAGACCGTGTCCCTTCAGTTCCTTCCAGGTAGTCCCGCCGTCGGTCGAACGGTAAAGACCGCTCCCCGGTCCGCCACTGTCCAAACTCCAGGGCGTGCGCCTCACCTGCCACAGCGCTGCGAACAAAACATTGGGATTGCTGGGATCGAAGGCCACATCGATGCCTCCGCCCTTGGCATCCTTATATAGGACCTTTTCCCACGTCTTGCCTCCATCCCGCGTGCGGAAAATCCCGCGCTCCTGGTTGTCGGCGAAGGGGTGCCCGAGCGCCGCCACGAACGCAACATCAGGATTCTTCGGATTCACGATCAGCCGTCCGATCGCGTGCGTATCACCCAGGCCCGCGAACGTCCAAGTCTTGCCGGCATCGATCGACTTGTACACGCCGTTCCCGCCGACGATGTTGCCCCGAACGCAGGCTTCGCCCGTTCCGACGTAGATCACATTCGGATCCGACTCGGAAACAGCCAGAGCCCCGATCGCCGGGGACGCATCTTTCGTCTTGTCGAAAAGAGGTTTCCAGTTGAGACCGCCGTCGGTCGTCTTCCACACTCCTCCAGCCACCGCGCCAAAATAGTAGACGTCATCCTGCCCTACCACGCCTGAAACCGCGACCACACGCCCGCCGCGAAATGGCCCGACCAGCCGGTACTGTAGCCCCTTCCACGGTCCCTGCGATGCATTCTCATCCTGCTCCGCGTCACCAGGCGGCGCAGCCGCAGGCTGGGGCGACGCTGCCTGCTTGGGCGCGGGCTCCGACTTCGCTTTTGGTTGGTGTTTCTGGGCTGATAGTGGGGCCACACAACATGCAATCAAAAGAACGAGCGTAGTCGTTCGCAAGGTCGGTTCCTCCGGAGACGTACACAATAAGCCCGTCAGCCCCCAATACTCAACAAAATCTTCATGTCTAGATGTTTCGTTTCAAGCTCTATAATTCCAGGTTTCAGAAACAGGATGCTTGGATCTGACGCCACATCCCAGGAGGCCGGCTTGAAGCCCATCCGCTCCCTTATTTCTGGTTGCATAGTTTTCTTGGTCGCGCACCTGACCTGCGGTCAAACCACCCCAGCGAAAACCGGCGCCCATGCCCAATTCTCGGGATATACGGCACAATCTTCCAGCCCGGAGCGCGATTGGGAGAAGAAATTTCAGGATGGCATCGTGAGCGATAATGTGCGCGAAAACATGCGCCGCATGAGCGCTCGCCCGCATCACGTGGGCTCACCTTATGACAGGGACAACGCCGAATGGATTCTTTCCAAATTCAAAGAGTGGGGATTCGATGCCCATATCGAAACCTTCTCGGTCCTGTTCCCCACGCCGAAGGAGCGAATAGTCGAACTCCTGGAGCCCACGAAGTTCCGCGCCAAGCTGCAGGAACCCGCGGTTCCCGGCGATCCCACGTCGAGCCAGACGTCCGAGCAGCTCCCAACCTACAACGCGTATTCGGTTGATGGTGACGTAACCGCCCCGCTGGTCTATGTGAACTATGGCAACCGCGAAGACTACGAACAACTCGAGCGCCTCGGAATTTCCGTTAAAGGCGCCATCGTGATTGCCCGCTATGGTGAAGGCTGGCGTGGCATCAAACCGAAAGTTGCCGGCGAGCACGGCGCCATCGGATGCATCATCTATTCCGACCCCCGAGATGACGGCTACTTTCAAGGTGACGACTATCCCAAGGGCGGCTGGCGTCCCAAAGATGGCGTCCAGCGCGGCAGCGTAATGGACACCGATTATCCCGGCGATCCTCTCACTCCCGGTGTCGGGGCGACCGCGGATGCCAAGCGTCTTCCCATCAGCGAAGCCAAAACGATTACAAAGATTCCCGTGCTCCCGATTT
>DATNKA010000535.1:0-2920 GCA_035603655.1 Candidatus Acidiferrales bacterium
GCTTGCTTGGCTTCGCGCTGATGTTATGGTTCGTGATTAGTTTGTACCGCCACGGATTGCCAACCTCTCGCCGCTGGGAGTTCAAATGGGATGGCGCGGTCTCCCTCGCAGCTTTGCTGGGGTGTACGGGAATTCTGTTCCATAGTTTCGTGGACTTTAATTTGCAAATCCCCGCGAATGCGGCGATGTTTTATATGCTTTGCGGCTTGGCCGCTTCCGGGCCTTTGGCGGAGTTATCCCAACGCGCGAGGTCTGGAGGCAGCAGGAATGAAGGAATTGGCGGCCGTCGCACTCCGTCTGACAATGGCAAGTCGTTGGCGGATCGATAGAATTGAATCCGCCATCGACGCATTTGGAAGGACCGCTGTGTGACTGCAAAGCACGCGACGAAAAACACAGGGCCGTGCTAACCTAAGCGGGAACTTGCGTCGCAACGAACGGACCAACTCTCAGGAGGAATGAGGAATGATGTCGCTAAAACACCTCGCCATCGGGGCTGTGGTGGCAGTTTGCACCTTCATGACTCAGGCCGCGGCGCAAAAAAACGAATTGACCGGAATCCTTGGTCGTACCTTCATCAGCAATCAGGGCATCCCAGGCGCCCCCTCTTATGATCCGGAGTTGCGCTTTGGCAACGGATTGACCTTCGAAGCAAATTACGCCCGGCACGTCATCGATAGGGGCCTCTGGGCTCTCGCGCTGGAAGTCCCGTTCGTAGTGGATCCCGTCGAGCATCTGCACGCCGCACAGAACCTGATCCCGAAGCAATACTCATCTTTCTTCTTGACTCCCGCATTCCGGTTGAACGTCTTTCCCGATCAGGCAGTTTCTCCTTGGGTAAGTTATGGCGCCGGAGTCGGCCACTTCAGTGAAAGTTCCACGCTCCTGTTTGGGGGACCAAACCCGGGCAAAACCGGAACCACCACCGGCGCGATGCAGGGTGGTTTCGGACTCGATGTAAGGATCTTCGGGCACTTCAGCCTGCGCGGTGAAGCTCGAGAGTTCTGGTCGGGCGTGCCGCAATTGAATGTTAATGCGGGCAGGAGCCACCAATACAATCTTTTCGCCGGCGGCGGGGTCGTCTGGCACTTCTAGACGAAAGCGCTTACCCGGATTTCTCCCCGCAGGATACGTGCGACCACTGACAAGAAATCCATGCAACTCATCGAAAGAACTAAGACCCTTATAACGCATGACCCGAGGGTTTCCTGCGGAGGTCCAGAAACTCGGCTATGATTTCCCGGACGGTTCAGCTCAATTAGGTCTGGAATCCACCTCTCAGGCGGTCAACGTCGGACGCCCACCTTTGAATGTTCTCTGAAGCTCGTGACGCTCCGTGATCCCGCAGCCGGTGGAAAGAGGATTTGTCATCGAACAATCGGCTCTTGATTTGGCGCTCGCCGAGCTGTGTTCGGAGTAGTATCGCGATCCTGGTCAAGGGTTACAGCAATGATTGACGACACGCAGAACGGTGAGAACATTTGGGCAGAATTTGCCGGCAACTCGCGCGGCGTGCCCTCGTCTTCGCCATCAAAAGAGTACATTTCCGGGAAGTCCCTATTGATCACGGGTGCCGGTGGTTCTATCGGCTCGGCGCTTGCTCGCTTCGCAACCACATGCAACCCGGCGACCTTAACTCTTCTTGATAGCAACGAACATGGCTTGCATGCTTTTGAACAATCCTTCGACTCGTCATCGAAGGTGACGCACGTACCGGTTCTGGGCAGCATCTGTGACTCAGCACTACTTTTTGAGCTCTTCGCACTCTACCATCCTCAAATCATTCTTCATGCTGCAGCATGCAAGCATGTTCCATTGATGGAACTGAATCCGTTGGCAGCAGCAACCACCAATGTTCTCGGGACGTTTGCTCTGTTGCAGGCAGCCTCACAGTTCAGCGCAACCCAATTCATCATGGTTTCTACAGATAAGGCTGTTTTGCCGGTAAGCATGATGGGCGCCACCAAGCGTCTGGCCGAGCTGCTTTTATTTGCACATCCGGATACAGCGCTGCAACGAAAGGCAGTTCGCCTAGGCAACGTACTTGGTTCGAGCGGTAGCGTAGGTCCGTTCTTTCTTAAACAGATTATGGCAGGCGGGCCGGTCACCGTCACACACCCTGATGCCCGTCGCTTCTTCCTAACCCTCAACCATGCGGTCGCCCTCCTCATGACTGCATTGTCACCAGCGTATGAAACAGGAATTTTGATTCCTGACCTAGGCCCCGCCAGAACGGTCGAAGAGCTCGCACGTTATCTCATTGCCGCAACGGCTAGAGAAGAGCGCGGCATCGAGATTATCTTCACGGGGCTACGCCCAGGAGACAAACTTGAAGAACTTCTCTCATCCTCTTATGAGACCGCCGTTGCACGACATAGTGATCTCTTCTCCATAGTGCAGCCGGAAAAATTGTTGGCCAGGAACTTAAACGCGATTGTGGAACAGATAATCCTGAGTGTTCAACAGAGGGATTTAGGGCTGCTGTTGGAAGCTGTCTGTAATGCGGTGCCCGAATATCGGCCTAGCCATGTTCTGCAAAAGGTCACTGAAGAGGCCAGATAGGGCTCTGGAAATGAATCGAAAGCGGACGATTGCCGTGATAACGACTTCACGGGCAGACTATAGTCATCTCTACTGGCCCCTGCGCGAACTCGCAGCCCATCCAGATGTTGACCTTAAGCTTATCGTCATGGGTTCGCATCTGTCTCCGGAGTTCGGTCTTAGTGTGCAGGAGATTCAGAAAGACGGCATTGCGATTGCCGCTTCTGTCGAAACACTTCTCAGCTCTGACACCGATATCGGCATGGCAAAGAGCATCGGCATTGCGGTGCTTTCCCTCGCCGATCTGCTGGGAAGCATGCGGCCGGACATTCTGCTTCTGATCGCTGACCGCTACGAGATACTTGCGCCGGCGAGTGTT
>DATNKA010000536.1:0-2878 GCA_035603655.1 Candidatus Acidiferrales bacterium
CCGGCTTGCCCACAATGTCGCTGCGCCCTACTACCACGGCTTCTCGCCCCGCAATGGCAACGCCGCTCCGCTTCAGAATTTCCATCACTCCGCCAGGGGTACAAGGAACCAGCCCCGGCCGCTGCGTCGACAGAAACCCGACGTTCATGGGATGAAACCCGTCCACATCCTTCGCTGGATCGACCGCCAGCAGCACTTTCTTCGCATCCACCTGCACCGGCAGCGGCAACTGCACTAGGATTCCGTCCACGTCGTCGCGCCGGTTCAGTTCCTCGATCACGGTCAGCAGTTCACCCGTTGTCGCCGATTCCGCCGGCGTGATCTTCTCGCTGAAAACGCCAACCTCTTCGCAGGCCTTCACCTTGCCGCGCACGTAGATTTCCGATGCGGGATTATGTCCCACCAGCACCACGGCCAGCCCTGGACGCACTCCGGCAGCTGCCATAGCTCTGACTTCCGCAGCCACCTCGGCCCGTATTTCTTGCGCGATCTTCGTTCCATCCAGAATGTTTGCAGTCATGATTGTGAAGGTTTCAAAGTTTCAAGGTTACAAGGTTACAAGGTTAAAAAAGCCGATGACCTGCAGAGCCTCAGAATTTGTCACCTTGAAACTCTGAAACCTTGAAACCTTGAGACTTTGAAACCTTGAAGCTCGTCTCTATCGTACAATGCCCATCATGATTGCCAAAGATCTCCTCGAAATCCTGGTTTGTCCCGCCTGCATCCAGCCCCTCGAGTACCGGACAAATCCGGAAAGTCTGAAATGCATACAGTGTCACCGCGTCTATGCCGTCAAAGATGACATTCCGATCATGCTGATCGACGAGGCGACCATCGAAGCGTAGTCCTTCCAACCATCCTGCCAACCGCCATTCCTGCCTACCCGGAAAGCCTCGCCCGGCAAGTTCGGCTCTCATTGCCGTTCCTTCGTCAGAATCTGTCCCCAAACGACACATTGTGTCAGTTTTGAGATTACCCCTAGGTACGAAAGAAACCATTCCTGCCTGAAACCCCTGATGGGGTAGCCTGCAACTTTCGATATTCAATAGGGTTAATGAATCCAGAGGGGATTGGGGAACCGTACTAGACATGTAGGGGGATTCCGGCAACTGAATTGCATGCAACTAACACAGCTGCCGATGAGTCTAATAGGCAAGTCGGGTAAGAGGTCGGAGTCGGAGGTGATGACGGCCATGACAGACGAAAGAATGATCGGCGACAAAGCCATGATCGAAAAAGCAATGAACGATAAAGACAGATTCACCATGACCGAGTTGGCAGCTCTCCGGAACGACCTGCTTCAGGGCGGGATGATCGATTCCTACGAGGCCGCCGAACTGCTCCAGGTGTTTCTGATGGGCCGCGGCTACGGGGTTTCTCCCAAAGACGCGCTCGATGCGGCAGGCCGCGTCGAGATGGCCGGCTGTGCTCTTCCAGTTCTCATGCACGAGCTTGAGAACCTGGCAATGGTGATGTAAAAGTTCTGCGCCCCGGGCCGGTGACCCCGTGGCGTGCAGCGAATTTCGCTCAGCGCTAGCGAAAAAAAGCGCAATGCCCTGAGCGATAAGTCGCGGATAGAATCAAGATTTCAACCAGATTTTGACATTCTGGGTCGAAGATCAAAATAAAGACCATCGAACCAGTTCCACAATAGAACAGCCGGGCCAACCAGCCCGGCTTTGTGGTGTCTGTGGCCAACATCCCCACACACTCAAAAAGTTAACTTGCGGAGCGCGCCCTCTCGCGCCCCCCGCAAACATATCCACGGTTCCGTTCACCGTGAAACTGGTTGTTCTCTAACCTCTACGACTGATGAATCCGCCCGCTCCCGCCGCCTCGCAACGGGAGCGTGCCCATCCTTACCAACCTCTACGGCTGATAAATCTGTACGTAATTGTCGGCTGTCGTCCCGCTGGTTGTTGGTGTCCCGCCAAAGCAGTGCAACAGGCCGTTCGCCACGGTCGAACTTGGACTGATCACCACATTCGGCATCGAGAGCAGCATCCCCAAAACAGCAGCGTTGTCATTCCGACCAAAGGGAGGAATCTGCTGTAAGCCGCCACCCCAATCCTTGTCATCCTGAGGCGACACCGTTCGGCGCCGAAGGATCTCTGCACTCTGCCAGCAGCGGCTGAGACGTGAATCCCTGAGGCCTTCGCACTCTTTTCGCCGCGAACAAGTGGAGAACAAAAACAGAAGCTCTCGAATCTTCCCTAACTCATTGAATCCATGCGACTTTCGCGATCGTACATACACATTTGTACATAAAAATGTTCCTTCAGGAACACTCTAAGAATCTGCCAGAATCCCGCTAACCTACTCGTAACGCAGGCTTTCCACCGGATCCAGTTGCGACGCCCGCGTCGCCGGAATCGTCCCGAAGATGATCCCCACAATCGACGACACCAGGATGGCGATGATCGCCGACAGCCCTGAGATTGGGAAGTGGTAGTCCGTGAAGATGCGCACGGAAAAGGGAATCGCCATTCCCGCAAGGATACCGACGATGCCTCCCGTGAACGCAATCAGAATTGCTTCCGTCAGGAACTGGAAGCGGATGGCGCGATTGGTGGCGCCGATTGCCTTGCGGATTCCAATCTCGCGAATGCGCGACGTCACCGTCGCCAGCATGATGTTCATGATTCCAATCCCACTGACCAGCAGCGTGACGAACGAAACCAGCATCAGGATGAGCGTCATCGCATTGGCGATTCGTTCCGCCACGGTGAGAAACTGCGTCAGGTTCTGCACGCTGTAAACCGACTCTGCTCTGTGCCGCGACTGCAGCACACGCTTGATCGCAGCCGTCGCGGGGATCACGTCCTGCGGGCTCGCGGCAGAAAAATAAATCTGATAAATCGCAGCCGTCGGCGTAAAG
>DATNKA010000537.1:0-13153 GCA_035603655.1 Candidatus Acidiferrales bacterium
GGCGCAACCCTGGCCAAGTGTGCGCCACCGATCCGCAGCCGTGAGAATTGCGAACGATTATGGCAGGGGCTCAGAGATGGCACCATCGACATGGTAGTGACCGACCACTCTCCGTGTCTTCCATCAATGAAGCGGCTCACCGAGGGAAACTTCCGAACCGCCTGGGGTGGCATCGCAAGCTTATCAATGGCGCTGCCGCTGATGTGGACGGAAGCCAGCAGGCGAGGCTTCACGTTGCTCGACTTGGCCGGCTGGATGGCGGCGGCCCCGGCTCGTTTGGCCGGTTGCGAAAGGCGGAAGGGTCGAATCGCCGCAGGATACGACGCGGATTTTGTCATTTTCGATTCCGACCGCGAATTCATTGTCGCCAAAGAAAGGTTGCATTACCGGCATCCGGTCTCTCCGTACATGGGGGAGACAGTGCGCGGCATGGTGAAGGCTACTTATCTGCGTGGAAATCTGATCTTTGCGGAAGGATCGTTTCTCGGGAAACCTGGAGGACGGGAATTCGGCAGTCATCCGTCGACTTTGTAAGACTCTTTCACTTTTGCTGCCCACCTCCCGCGACGTGGGGACCCGCTCTGGCTTACACTATCCCATCCCTGGGTGCAGACCGTCCAGTTGGGGGACGAGAAACGAACGAATGAGGAACGACAGCATCGTCGGCAAGTCCGTACCTCGCAAAGAGGGGCGCGACAAAGTTACCGGAACATCGCAATACGTCGACGATATGGTTCTGCCCGACATGCTCTTTGGAGCAACCGTGCGCAGTCAGATCCCTCGCGGGCGGATCAGGAGGATCACGTTTAGCCCTCAAATCAATTGGGATGAGTTCGTAATCGTTGCTGCGAAAGATATTCCGGGGAAGAATTGTATTTCATTGATCAGCGACGATCAGCCTTGTCTGGCCAATGAAGCGGTGAGCCATCCTGAGGAACCCGTGCTCTTGTTGGCTCATCCCGACCGCCATCTTCTCCCGCAGGCGGTTGCGGCGATCTCGATCGAATACGAGCCCTTGCCAGCCATTTTTACGATGGAAGAAAGCGAGCGCCGCTCCGAAATCATTTGGGGTGAGGACAATATCTTCAAAACCTATTTGATCGAGAAGGGCCAAGTCGATGCTATCTGGAAGGATGCGGACTACATCGTGGAAGGTGAGTATACGACTGGCGCGCAGGAGCAACTTTACATCGAAAATAACGGGATGATCGCAGCCTTTGATGCTGCGCACGGAATCACGGTATGGGGTTCTCTGCAGTGCCCTTATTACATTCACAAAGCGTTGATGGCGCTTTGCGATTTGCCTGCGGAGAAAGTCCGCGTAGTGCAGATGGAGACCGGAGGCGCCTTCGGTGGGAAGGAGGAATATCCCTCGATGATCGCGGCCCATGCTGCGCTGCTCGCGATGAAGTCGGGGAAACCTGTCAAGATTATTTACGACCGGATGGAGGACATGGCGGCGACGACCAAGCGTCATCCCTCGCGTACCCACCACCGGACGGCCGTCAGCAAGCAAGGCAAGATTTTGGGTGGCGAGATTGAGTTCACGATTGATGGGGGAGCATACGCAACACTGTCCTCCGTAGTCCTATCCCGCGGAGCAATTCATGCTGGCGGACCTTACTTCTGGCCGAGCATTCGTATTCGTGCGAAGGCGGTTGCGACCAACGCCCCACCGCATGGAGCGTTTCGTGGTTTTGGAGCGCCGCAGAGCCTGTTCGCGATGGAGCGGCACATGGATCGCATCGCGAAACAGTTAGGGGTCTCTCCGGTTGAGATTCGCCGCAGGAATTTCCTCAAGCCCGGGCAGGCCACTACCACGGAGCAGGTTGTGCGCGAACCAATTAATCTCCAGAAGTTGCTGGCCCGAGCGCTGGAAGTTTCGGACTATCAATTCAAGAAAGAGAAATTCGCAAAAGAGAATCAGGGCGGCACAATCAGGAAGGGCATGGGCATTGCCGCGTTTCTGCACGGTGCCGGATTCACCGGTTCGGGCGAGCGTTATCTAAGTTCTGTAGTCGGGGTAGAAGGGTGTGCCGACGGCAGCGTGCGCGTGCTGGTATCGAGCACAGAGTTTGGTCAAGGCACAAAAACTGTCCTCAGCCAGATTGCGGCTGAAGCTCTGGCTCTGCCCTATGAAAATGTCAGCATGGCCCAGCCGGATACTCTCGAAGTGCCCAACAGCGGCCCAACTGTCGCTTCACGCACGGTGATGGTGGTTGGAAAGTTGGTGCAGTCTGCGGCTTTGGGAGTTAAACAAACATTGATATCTTCCAACCTGCTTCGCGATGCTTATAACGCGGAAGAGTTTCGCGCCGCCTGCCAAGAATATGTCGCGACGCATGGCCAATTGCGCTCATGGTCACGCTATGAGGCACCTGCCGATATTTTTTGGGACGATCAAAAGTATCGCGGCGAAGCCTATGCGGCCTTTGCCTGGGCGGTTTACATCGCGGAAATAACCGTGGATCTGACAACATACGGCGTATCGGTGGACGACTTCGTTGCGCTCCAGGAAGTTGGCAAGGTTCTGCACCCGCTTCTGGCAAGAGGCCAAATCATCGGCGGCGTTGCCCAGGGAATCGGATTCAGCCTTTACGAAAAAGTAGTCTGGCAAAACGGACGCATGCAAAACGGCCAGATGACAAACTACATTATGCCGACCGCAACCGATCTGCCGCCCATTCGCGTGTTCTTCGAAGAATTGGGCAATGTCTATGGTGCATACGGTGCGAAGGGCATCGGCGAACTTCCGATGGACGGTCCGGCCCCGGCGATTGTCAATGCGGTGGCAGACGCGCTCGGAATTCATTTCGATTCCATTCCTTTGCTACCGGAAGACATCATGGATGGGCTGGAAAGAAGGACTGGCCGCACCGTCGCACGAGAGCACCGTTGGTTTGGCAGGCAGGATCCGATGACCGATTCTCGCGCTGGCCATGTCCAAGCCCGGATCTCATTCACGATCAATGGCGGGACGAGGACCGTGCATGCTCACCCGATGGAGCGACTGCTCGACGTGTTGCGGGAGCGACTCCAACTGACGGGCGCGAAAGAAGGCTGCGGAGAAGGCGAGTGTGGTTCATGCTCCGTGCTGATTGACGGCATGCTCGTGAACAGCTGTCTCGTACCTGTTCTTCAGGCTGAAGGCTCGAACATCATTACCATCGAGGGAATCGCGGCAGGGGATACGCTGCACATCCTGCAGGAGGCCTTCCTACAGGGGGGCGGCGCGCAGTGCGGCATCTGTACGCCGGGAATGATCCTCGCAGCCGTGCACTTGCTGAACCGAAACCCGGAGCCCACATGGGAAGAAATCCGGGAAGGCCTTTCGGGAAATCTCTGCCGCTGCACCGGCTACACGCAGATTATAGAAGCGGTGGCGGAGGCAGCGCGACGCAGGGCGACCGCATGAGATCGCATCCATCGGATTACGAAATGGTCGCGCCCGGCAGTTTGAACGCGATTATTTCGCTGTTGGCCAATGAACCGGGGGTATGGCTGCCAATCGCCGGAGGTACAGATGTGATGGTCCAGTACGCGGCCGGGAAACTTGCGGCGCGAAAGCTGGTCAGCATTTGGAATCTTCCCGAGTTGCGTCAGATTGAGGCCACAGCCAACGGCATTCGGATCGGCGCAGGGTGTACCTATTCTGACCTTCGCAGGAATGAGATTGTCAGACGCGAGTTCCCTCTCTTGTATAGCGCCTCAGGTTGGACGGGCGGAATTGCGAACCAGAATCGAGGGACGATTGGCGGAAACATCGTTAACGCATCGCCGGCCGCCGACTCCTTGCCCGCGCTGCTGGTTTACGATGCCGAGCTGATTCTAGTATCAGTCCGGGGTGAGCGGCGACTGCCCTATGCAGGTTTTCACACTGGCTACAAGAAAACATTGCTGGCAACCGATGAACTCATTCAAGCCATATGCTTGCCGCGGCGCTTCGCTGGATATTTCAGTCATGCCCGTAAGGTCGGGGCTCGTTACTCGCAGGCGATCTCCAAAGTCTGTATCGCCGCTCTCGGCCTTCTAGGTGACGGTGTGGTTCAGGATATTCGCATCGCGCTCGGCAGCGTGGCGCCAGTGCCGCTCCGGCTGAGGGAGACTGAGCAAGGGGTTAAAGGGAAGGTTATTGATTCCGAGCTTTTACTTCTAGCGAGAGGCGCCGTGGTGGCCGAGATCCGGCCGATTGACGATATTCGATCAACTGCAAGGTATCGCGCGGCAGTGGCGGGCAATCTTGTAGCTGAATTTTTGAAGCTGCTGAGCTCGCGGCGAGCGAAGCCAGGCGATGTGCCAGTGAACCCTGTCCTGGCGCGATGGAATCGTCTCTCGACCGTTGACGCCGCGCGAAACATTTTGCCCTGTTGCGGGTCTATCAACTGGGCCGGCGGAATGGCGGCCAGGAGACCGATCGCGGACGAAGCTGCGTTGCTGGCTGCGTCGGACGAAACCTGGCGGAATCTAACTCCCGCAGACTGGCTGGAAGCGTTTCAGAGTCATCCGCGGATTGGGGAGTCGAGATCGTCGTCGGCGCAGTCTCCGCAAATCTTACCTTCGCGGGATCAGTCTGTAGAATGGTCGACGCAGGAGCAAGGCAATATCGCGCATGCCGAGACCGCGGCAAAGATCGCCCTGGCCGACGCGAACCGGGAATATGAGCGGCGCTTCAAGCGAATCTTCATCGTGTGCGCTACGGGGAAGTCGGCTCAAGAGATTCTCGAGATGCTTCGCCGTCGCCTCAGGAATGACGCGGAGAGTGAACTTCACGAAGCCGCGGAGCAGCAGAGCCAGATTACGCAGATCCGGCTGAAAAAGTGGCTTCAAGAATGAGACGCATCTCGACCCACATTCTCGACATCGTTCATGGCAAACCTGCCCGAGACGTTGCCGTGCGGTTGGAGAAACAGCTTACGCCCGCAGATTGGCGAGTTCTGCACTCGACGCGAACCGATCAAGATGGCCGTTGTGCTCAGTTGCTCGAGGAACGCGAGGATGTGTCCGCCGGAGTCTATCGGTTGATTTTTGACACCGGGAGTTATTTCGCACTGCAGAAAGTGGATGCTCTGTATCCAGTGGTGGAAGTCACTTTCCAGGCACAGGATGGCGAATCGCATTTTCACATTGCGCTGCTCCTCGCGCCGAACGGATATACAACTTACCGGGGAAGCTGACCTAACATGCTTTTCCCGCGATGGAGTTAGAAAGTGACCTCGTCAATCCGCGAATGGCTGAACCTTCTAGTGCGCTGGTTCCATGTTTTCGCTGCCATCATGTGGGTGGGCCAAACTTATTATTTCACCTGGCTCGACGGACAATTTGGCAGGATGGCGAAGCACAGCGATGCCGCTGGAAAATCCCCGTCGATTTGGATGGTTCACAGCGGCGGCTTCTATACCGTCGACAGACGGAAATCCCTGGAGGTCGCGCCCGGGCAAGTTCACTGGTTTCGCTGGGAAGCACTGATGACCTGGCTGAGTGGAATTGTGCTGATGTTCCTGGTTTATTATTCCAGCTCCGGGCTCATTGATCCCGATGTCGCCGCCATCTCCCAAGGGCGCGGCATTGCCATCGGCCTCGCCGTGATGATTGGCGGTTGGATCGTTTACGATCTGGCGGTGCGATCCTCTCTGGGGAAATCGGAGGCGGTGTTTGCTGGATTCTCTTTTCTCGCGATTGCGCTACTTGCCTGGGGATTGATGCATGTCTTCAGCGGCCGCGCAGCCTACATTCATGTCGGAGCGGTGTTCGGAACGATCATGACCGCAAACGTCTGGTTTCGAATTCTTCCTTCCCAGCGCAAAATGATTGCGGCGTCGGCTGCCGGGGAAAAATTGGACCCCACTCTCGGCGCTCAAGCCAAGCTGCGCTCCAAACACAACACGTTCATGGCGGTCCCGGTTGTCTTTCTGATGATCAGCAATCATTTTCCCGTGGCCACTTATGGGAACGCCTACGCCTGGGAGGTTCTCCTCGGCACGGTTGTCATAGGATGGGTAGCGGCGAAGATTATCCGCGAAGCCTAGGACTACAAGAGGTTCGTCCAGAGTTAGAAATCTGTGGCAACCATCGCGACCACAAACCGCGCCCACGAAGTCATCGCAAGGTGCCTCAAGATAGCTTCGTTTACGGAAGATCCTGGCACTACGCGGCGGACGTTCCTATCGCCGCCCATGCGTGATTGTCATGAGGAGATTGCCCGCTGGATGGAACCGCTGGGTGCTCATGTGCGCGTCGATGCCGCCGGAAATCTTCGCGGATTTTACCCGGCCGCCGAGCCGAAAGCACCGCGCCTTTTGATCGGTTCGCATCTCGATACGGTTCCAAATGCCGGGGCTTACGATGGCATCCTCGGCGCTGTGCTTGCCATCACGTTGCTGGAAGGCTTGCAAGGACGGCGGCTTCCTTTTGGCATTGAGGTGGTTGGCTTTTCCGAAGAAGAAGGAGTGCGCTTCGGCACTCCATTTATCGGCAGCCGGGCGCTGGTCGGAAGGCTAGATCAGAAAGTTTTGGATCTTCGCGATGCACAGGGGATTTCCGTGAGAAAGGCCATTGAAAATTTCGGACTGAATGCCCGCGAGATTCCTCAGGCCGAACTTGAGAACGACACGCTGGCCTACCTTGAGTTTCATATCGAGCAGGGGCCGGTTCTGGAGAAACTGAATCAGCCACTTGCCGCAGTGGAGGCGATTGCCGGCCAGAGCCGACTTGAGTTTACATTTCTTGGTCGCGCTAATCACGCTGGTACAACGCCCATGCATCTTCGCCGCGACGCCATTGCGGGTGCCGCGGAGTGGATCGGCAGGGTAGAACATGTGGCTGGGGAAGTTTCCGGCTTGGTCGCGACCGTCGGCAAGTTCGAAGCCAAACCGGGAGCGGCGAACGTGATCGCAGAAGAGGTGCGGCTGACGCTCGATGTCCGCCATTGTTTCGATGAGGTTCGAACTCGCGCCGTCGAGGATCTCATTTTCCAAAGTAAAGAGATTACGGCGCGTCGGGGATTATCGGTTCGTGAGAGGGTTCTGTCGAGCCAGGCTGCCGTCGCCATGGATTCGTTTCTCACTGCGGAGATAGAGCAGGCAATCCGCAAGGCGGGATGCAAGCCACATCGCATGGTGAGCGGCGCAGGTCACGACGCTATGATCCTGGCGGAAAGAGTTCCTGCTGCCATGATTTTTCTGCGCACTCCCGGCGGGATAAGCCACGATCCCGCGGAGTCGGTCGTCGTCGAGGATGTCGAGAAAGCAATCGAATGCGGATTGCATCTTCTCGATCAACTGGCCTCTTCGCCAGAATTCCATACAAGGATGAACCGTGCATAATCTTGGCCGCACACGAAGCTCCCAACAACCGAATCATTTATTGCTGACTGCGGACACTTTTGTGCGCACCACTCTCCCTGGAATGAAGGCGTGTTCCGCAATTGTGCATGTCAGCCCCGCGCTGGGAGCCGGGTTCACGGAATACACTGCGGAATTTGAGGCAGGAGGAGAGTTGGGCGGCGCGCCCGCGCAGCGTTTCATTTTTGTGGTCGAAGGCGGCGTGAGGTTGGAAGCTGCCGGCAAATCGACCGAACTGAGTGCGCGCGGCTACGCCTATCTTCCCGAAGGATCGCATCATCGAGTGACGGCTGCGAAGGCGAGCCGCGTTGCCGTCGTCGAGAAGCCCTATCAGGCTCTTGATTCGGTCCGGCCGCCGGATTTGATTGTTTCCAACGAAGACGCGGTCTCTTCGCACCCCCTCGGAGACGATCCCAGCTTGCAGGTCAAATGCCTTCTTCCCGATGAAATGAATTTCGATTTCGCAGTGAACACCATGGTGTATCAGCCGGGAGCCTCGCTTAGCATGGTCGAAATGCACGTCATGGAACACGGTCTCATCATGCTCGAAGGTGGGGGAATCTACCGGCTTGGCGATTCCTGGTATCCCGTGACGGCGGGAGACTTCATCTGGATGGGCCCCTGGTGTCCGCAGTGGTTTGGAGCGATCGGCAAAGTGCCGGCAAAATATCTCATTTATAAAAACTGGAACCGGCATGCCTTGGCGGGTCTGTAGCGATGAGTCTCACAGTCGACCGGGATCGATTGCTGTCCGAGATTGACATCCTGGCTTCATTCTCGGAAGCTGAAGCGCCAGCCGTGACGCGAATTGTTTTCACGCCGACCGACCTCAAAGCTCGAGCTTGGATGAAAGCGCGTTGCGACGAAGCCGGACTGACGGTGCGACAAGATGCCGTCGGAAATACCTTCGCGCGCTGGAATGGCTCTGATCCCTCCCTGCCGGCTGTCGGAACCGGCTCGCATATCGATGCCATTCCAAACGCAGGAAAATATGATGGCGTGGTGGGAGTGCTGGGGGGCTTGGAAGCGATCCGTGCGTTGCGGCAGAGCGGATTTCGTCCGACGCATTCGATTGAATTGCTTATTTTCACTTCTGAAGAACCGACGCGATTTGGAATCGGTTGCCTCGGCAGCAGGCTGCTGTCCGGTACGCTATCTCCGGATGCAGCCAGAAAGCTAACGGATAGCGAGGGAGGCACACTCGACGAAGTTCGGCGCAGGGCTGGCTTTCTGGGCGAACTTCGAGAAGTGAAGTTGCCCGGCGGCTACTACAAGGCATTCATCGAGTTGCACATTGAACAGGGGCCGCTGCTGGAGCGCCAGCGGGTTCCGCTGGGCGTTGTCACAAAGATCGCGGCACCGGCGAGTCTGCGCGTTTTGATCGAGGGGGCGGGGGGACACGCCGGCGGCGTTTTAATGCCTGATCGCCAGGATGCTCTGTGCGCAGCTGCCGAACTGATTTTAGAGATTGAGAGCGCAGCACGCGGCAGCGGAGCGGTTGATACAGTTGCAACCGTGGGTATCTGCGACGTATTTCCCGGCGCGGTTAACAGTATTCCCAGCCGGGTCCGCCTTAGTGTGGACATCCGCGACACCGATTTGCAGCGGCGCGACGACGTAGTGCGCACACTCGAAGCTACGACCAAGCGGGTTTCATCCAAACGGAAAGTTTCGATTCACCCCGAGTTGTTGAACGCCGACGCACCGGCCGACTGCGATCCCGCAATCATTGCAGCGCTTTCGGAATCCTGCCACCGGCACCAACTGAACTTCCTTCCCATGGTTAGCCGGGCTTACCATGACTCGCTGTTTATGGCGCGCATTGCTAAGGTTGCGATGTTATTTATCCCCTGCCGACATGGATACAGCCACCGGCCAGACGAGTACGCGCATCCTGACGACATCGTTCGAGGAACGGTAATACTTGCCGAGACTCTGGCCGCTTTTTCCAGATGAGGTCGTCGAACTCGCTTTTGATTACACCTAAAAAAGAAATCATTTTGCTTGCATCGCTTCCCGGACCTTTGCGTAGCCCGGTTTGATGGCCGAATAGATGAAATTGATGCGCTCTTTGTAGGGCAGAAAAGCGCTCTTCATTGCATTGATGGTGATCTTCTCAAAATCCGCCAGCGACAAGCCAAATGTGTCGGCGGCGGCTTCGAATTCTTTGGTCATCGTGGTGCTGCTCATCAACCGGTTGTCCGTGTTCAGAGTGACGCGGAATTTTTCCTGATAGAGAATCTTGAATGGATGCTCTGCCAAGGTCGGCGTAGCTCCGGTGTGAACATTACTCAGCAGGCAAATCTCCAAGGGAATGCGTTTGTCGAGAACGTACTGCGCCAGATCTCCCAGATTCACCGCCTTGCCATCCACCACCGCTATGTCATCGATCAGCCGCGTCCCGTGCCCAATGCGATGCGCTCCACAATATTGAATTGCCTGCCATATCGATTCTTTTCCATAACCTTCGCCCGCATGAATCGTAATATTGAAGTTCTCGCGCTGGATGTAGTGAAAGGCATCGACGTGCTTCTTCGGCGGATACCCACCTTCTTCGCCCGCAAGATCGAAGCCCACAACGCCGCGGGCGCGGAAATCGACTGCAAGTTCGGCCATTTCGAGAGAGGTGTTCATGTTGCGCATCGCGCAAATAATCAAACCGGAAGAGATGCCGAAATCTTTTCTTCCTCGTTCCATGCCTTTGAGCACCGCCGAAACAATCTGCTGATGGGTTAACCCCTTTTGCGTATGAAAGATCGGTGCAAAGCGAGTCTCAAAATAAATAATCCCGTCCCGACTCAGATCTTCGGCTTGCTCGTAGGCGACGCGCTGCAGGGCTTCCTCGGTCTGCATTACGGCAATGGTGTGCGCAAAACCTTCGAGGTATTTGGCCAGGCTGCCCTGGTTTGCCCCGCGAAAGAACCATTCAGCCAGGGCATGGGGATCAACGGTTGGGAGCTTCGCGTATCCTGAATCTCTTGCCAAGTCGATGACGGTTTGTGGGCGGAGCACGCCATCCAAATGCTCATGCAATAGCACTTTAGGAAGGCTCTGCAACAGCTTTTTATCCAGCTTCATGGAGTGCGATCCTCTACGAGCCGAGGCAGTGACTGTCGAAGCAGACGAAACCCTCTCAAACTAATATTACAGCTGAATTCGTGGGTGGCAGTCACTCTCTGCCGATGTCTTCGTTCCAGATCTCGGGGTTTAAGCGAATGTATTCGGCCAGCATCGACGCGCACTCCTCCGAATCCAGGTCGATGATGGTTACGCCGAGCGAACCCAGCCACTCGACACCGCCCTGAAAATTGCGCCTCTCTCCGACGATTACCCTGCCGAAACCAAACTGCCGTACCAGACCACTGCAATACCAGCAGGGTGCCAGGGTGGTGACCATGATGAGCTTGCGATAGGTGCGCTGACGTCCTGCGTTGCGGAATGCGTCTGTCTCGGCGTGCAGTGAAGGATCTCCGTTTTGCACACGACGGTTGTGCCCCCTGCCAAGGAGTTTGCCGCTTTCGTCAAAAATCGCTGCACCGATTGGAATGCCGCCCTCGACCAAGCCTGTGCGGGCCTCGGCTATCGCTATTTCCAGCATTCGAGAGTAATCGGAACCGGACACGGTCTTCAAATTATAAGAGGCGACCATGAAATTCGAACAGTGAGCGATTTTGGCAAAAATATTGGCGGGAACGCGCACAAAAAGCGTGATGAACGAGCCAAAGAAGTGATGGAGCAGATCCAAGTCTGCGATTCTGCCGTCCAGAGAGCAATCCTCAGCAAAGGGCTAAGTTATTTCTGCATCAGAAGTTGCGGGCTCTGCGCTCGATGCAGGGCAGGATGGTGCCGAAGCAGATGAAGCCTCACTGATCTGACTCACTGCCGCGACCATGCGAAAAGCAATTGACGCGTCGACATTGATCGCCTAATATCGGTCCGTAATGGCTTCGCTCCACCACCATCGGCACCACCACCACCATGCGATGAGCGGGTTAGCGGAGCACTTCGGATGACGACCTAAAAAGCACTAATAGGAAATCCAAGCCCGCTGACGCGAACTGCGCAGCGGGCTTTTTGTTTCCGTGGCCAGCGTGCGAGCGCCGGGAGTGAGGAAGAGGCTTCCAATGGAAATCGACTTTGACAAAATGCAAGGCTTGGCTCCCGCGGTAATTCAGGACGCCTCCACCGCGGAGTTGCTTATGGTTGGCTTCATGAACCGCGAGGCGTTAGAGACGACTCTTCGAACGGGCTTCGTCACCTTTTACAGCCGCACTAGAAAGAGCCTGTGGACTAAAGGTGAAACCTCCGGTAACCGGCTGGAGGTGGTCGCAGCATGGACGGACTGCGACCGCGACACGGTGCTGCTGCGCGTGCGCGTGTTGGGTGAAGGCAAGGTTTGCCATACGGGATCGAGATCCTGTTTCACCCAGGAACTCTCTCTGGGCGCGCCGACTCTGGGGGAGGAAGCGGGGGCGCAGCGATGAAGCTTCGTTTGGGCATTCCCAAGGGAAGTTTGCAGGAAGCCACACTCAGTTTGTTCGCTCGCGCCGGTCTGCGCGTCTACACCAGTGCGCGCTCCTACTTTGCCGCAACCGACGATCCGGAGATTGAATGCCTGCTCATCCGTGCGCAGGAAATGGCGCGCTACGTCGAGCATGGGGCGCTGGATGCCGGCCTTACTGGCCTCGACTGGGTGCTGGAGAGTGGGCTGGATGTAGTTCGGGTGACCGATCTGATCTACGCGAAACAGAGCATGGGCAAAGTTAAGTGGGTGCTGGCAGTGCCGGAGGATTCTTTCTTCGAGAAGCCCGAGGACCTCAAGGACCGGATCGTGGCAACTGAATTGGTAAATTTCACGCGAACCTACTTTGCCAGCCGAAACGTGCCAGTCAAGGTTGAGTTCTCCTGGGGCGCGACGGAAGTGAAACCGCCACTGTTGGCGGACGCCATCGTCGAAGTCACGGAAACCGGGAGTTCGCTGCGCGCGAACCATTTGAGAATCATCGAAACGGTGCTGGAATCCAATACCCAACTGGTCGCGAACCATGCAGCCTGGGCTGATCCCGAGCGGCGGCTCAAGATCGAGAACCTGGCAGTAATGCTCCGCGGGGCGATCGCCGCGCTGGGCAGGGTGGGCCTGATGCTCAACGTGCGCAGACCAGATTTGGCCGCAGTCCTCAGCCTGCTACCCGCATTGCAGAATCCGACCGTCGCACCGCTCGCCGATAACGAATGGGTGGCAGTCAACACGGTGATCGAAGAGAACGCAGCCTGGTCTCTGATTCCAAAACTGAAGCAAGCGAACGCCCAGGGAATCGTCGAGTATCCGCTGAACAAGGTGGTGATGTGATGCGCATGCGAATTTTTGACGGGCTCAAGAAGGAGCGATTCGTACGCCGGCTGGAACGGCGCGGCGCAACCGACCTGGACGAGGTTTCACCTGCGGTGCGGCGCATCGTGAACAACGTTCGGCGCAACGGTGATCGAGCATTACGACGGTACGCCGTGCGCTGGGACAATTTGGGTGGGGACGAAGCTGTGCGGGTGCCGGAGGCTGATCTCGATGAAGCTTGGCAGAATAGTTCTCCGGAACTGCAGGACGCCATCACTCAGGCCGCCGGCAACATTCGCCGTTACTGCGAATGGCAGAAACCGAAGGAGTGGCGCCGCGAAATTCGGCCCGGCGTTTGTGTGGGACAGTTGGTTCGTCCGCTGCAATCGGTGGGCTGCTATGTTCCCGGCGGACGCTATCCCTTGCCCTCGACATTGCTGATGACGGTAATTCCGGCGCAGGTTGCGGGCGTGCCAGAGAT
>DATNKA010000538.1:0-3855 GCA_035603655.1 Candidatus Acidiferrales bacterium
TGCCTGCCTCGCCAAAAGCGGCTACAGCCCGCCGTCGCCTAGGGCTTGCTGTCGTGGCCCTTAAGCGGACCTACGCGCCCGTAGCTCAGCTGGATAGAGCACCAGACTACGAATCTGGGGGTCAGGAGTTCGAATCTCTTCGGGCGCGCCAAAATCGCTACCACTCCAGAACAAAAGTGGGCACCAATGGCGAGAGCTTCCGCTCCGCAAGGCGCATCGCAAGCCAGCCCCTATCTCAGTCGTCGGTGATGACCGTCCCGATTACCCAAGGGAAAAATTCCGATCTCCGCCTCAGGTGGCCCTTGTCAGTACGGGTTGCGCCATTCATCGCTATCCGCGGGGCGCGCCGCGATGCATCTGCTTACTTACCCCAAATTTCATTCGCTCTTGTTTGGATCCAAGATAGCCTAGTCCGGTCCGGCGAGCCGAATCACGGGTGTGACGGGCGCGTTTTGGGAGAGGAATGCCGTGAACGTTACCAGACGAGATTTCGCGAAGGGTTCGGCGCTGGTTGTCGGCCTTGCAGCACTCAAAACTAAAAAGGCTCAAGCGCAGAATGTGACGGCCGCTGAAGCCCGGGCCCTCGCAAAAGAAGCCTACATCTATGGCGAACCGATCGTCGATAATTATCGGATCCAGCACGCCTACTGGGTAGATAAGGCGAACCCCGAGTTCAAGGGTGCGTGGAATCACATCTGGAACAGCCCGCGTCTCTTCACTCCGGCAGACGTGGCGATCCAAACGCCCAATACCGACACGCTGTACTCGATGGTGGGAGCCGACCTCCGGGCTGAGCCCCTCGTGCTCACGGTGCCGCCGATCGAGAGAGATCGCTATTTCTCCGTCCAGCTCATCGATTACTACACGCAGAATTTCGACTACATCGGCACCCGCACGACTGGAAACGGGGGCGGCAGATATCTGCTTGCGGGGCCAAATTGGAAGGGCGAGGCCCCCAAGGGGATCGACAGCGTCTTCCGCTCCGAAACGGAGCTGGCGTTCCCCGGCTATCGCACGCAGCTCTTCAATCCCGCTGACCTGGACAATGTGAAAAAAGTGCAGGCCGGCTACAAGGTTCAGACGCTCTCGGAGTTTCTCGGTCAGCCGGCGCCCAGGGCAGCGCCAGCTATTGATTTTGTCAAGCCACTCACTCCGGCCGAGCAGAGAACCTCGCCCGAGTTTTTCAACATCCTGAATTTCGTCATGCAGTTCTGCCCGACCGTTCCCTCAGAGACGGCCCTGATGGAACGCTTCACGAAGATCGGGATCGGCGCGGGGAGGACATTTGACGTTGCCAAGCTTTCGCCCGAGATCAAGACAGCTATGGAACAAGGCATGGCGGACGCCTGGGCCGAGCACGCGGCCCTACAGAAACGAGTCAATGCGGGCGAAGTCAGCACCGGCGAGTTCTTCGGCACGCGGGCGTTCCTAAAAAACAACTACCTCTACCGGATGGCCGGCGCCGTCTATGGCATTTACGGCAACTCAAGAGAGGAGGCGCTGTATCCCTCCTATGCCGTCGATGCCAGCGGGCAGAACCTCGATGGAGCCAACCGCTATACGCTTCGCTTCGCTCCGGGCCAGCTCCCGCCAGTCAGGGCATTCTGGTCGCTGACCATGTATGATTATCCGGCGCAGCTAATGGTATCCAATCCGCTCAATCGGTACGTTCTCAACACACCGATGATGCCGCAGTTCAAGAAGGACGCCGACGGCGGGTTGACCCTGTACTTTCAGAACGAATCCCCGGGAGCCGACAGGGAAACCAATTGGCTGCCTGCGCCCAAGGGGCCGTTTCTTGTAGTCATGCGCCTTTACTGGCCGAAAGAAGAGGCTCTCGACGGTTCGTGGAAGCATCCGCCGATGAACAAAGTTCAGTGAACTTCTGGGCGTGTCTTTAGAACCGTACTCCAGCATCGTTCGATAGGATCGGAGTCCCGCATGAAGGCCATATCGCGCCGAGCGTTTTCGACAGGGATCGCTCTGCTCCCCGCTTTGCGCTTCACCGCCGCCTTTTCTCAGTCCCGCGTTACGCCGGAGGAAGCTCGCGCCATCGCCAAGGAGGCCTACATTTACGGCTATCCTTTGGCGGACAACTATCGGGTAGAGCACGCCTACTTCGTCGATCCCAAGAATCCAGAGTTCAAGGCGCCCTGGAACCATCTCAAGAACATCCCGCGTGTCTTCACGCCAGCCGACACGGCGGTTCAGACGCCCAACTCCGCCACGCCTTACTCTTGGATGGGCCTCGATCTGCGCGCCGAACCCATCGTGCTGTCCCTCCCGTCGATTGAAAAGGAGCGCTACTTCAGCGTCCAGCTCACCGACGCCTATACCTTCAATTTTGCCTATCTGGGCACCCGGACCACGGGCAATGACGGCGGCAGCTTTGCCATCGCCGGACCAAACTGGAAGGGCGACGTCCCGGAAGGCGTGAAGAAGGTCGTCCGCTCTGAGACGGACCTGATCATCGTCGTTTATCGCACGCAGCTGTTCGATCCCGATGATATCGACAACGTCAAAAAGATCCAAGCCAGCTACAAAGTCCAGCCGCTTTCGGAGTTCCTCGGCAAATTAGCACCGGCCCCAGCGCCAGCCATCGATTTCGTTGCGCCTTTAACGCCCGAGACGCAGGAGACCTCGCTGGAGATCTTTAACATCGTCAATTTCGTGCTGCAGTTCTGCCCGACCGATCCGTCCGAAACAGCCCTTATGGAGCGGTTTGCCAAGATTGGGGTTGGGGCCGGAAAGACCTTCGATCCGAGCAAACTGACACCGGAGATCAAAGCCGCGATCGACCAGGGCCGAGCCGATGCCTGGGCTGCGTTTGCCAGAAGTGCCAAAGAGCTAGACGTTGGAACTCTGACGTCGGGGGATTTGTTCGGCACACGCGAGGCGATGAAGAATAACTATCTCAATCGTTGGCTCGGCACGATCGGCATCTACGGTAACTCGAAGCAAGAGGCGATGTATCCGGTTTATCGGATTGATTCCGAGGGACAGAAGCTCAGCGGCGCCAACCATTACAGCTTGCGCTTCGCACCGGACGAGCTCCCACCTCTCAACGCGTTTTGGTCGCTGACCATGTACGATCTGCCCCAAAGCCTGCTGGTGGCCAATCCGCTCGATCGCTACCTCCTCAACTCGCCGATGCTGCCGCGGTTCAAGACGGACGCCGATGGTGGCTTGACGCTGCTGATCCAGAACAAATCTCCAGGTAAGGACATGGAACCAAACTGGCTGCCCGCACCGAAGGGTCCGTTTGCGATGTACATGCGACTCTACGGGCCGAAGGAGGAAGCCTTGGACGGCAAATGGAAGGCGCCGCCGCTAAAGCGGGCGACGTAAATTCGGTCAGTAAATCGAAGTTAGCTTTTCGTGGCCCAATGCTCCGTTGATTCAAATGGCCGCTCACCGGTCTGGCGGTGAATCCCTGGCTGCCGTTCCGCCACTGGGCTCCGACGAGCGCTTTTTCACGTTTCCAGGCTCCAAAGCGGACCAACGGCAAACTTCAGTTATTCAAACCGAGATGGGCTTAAATATTTCGGGTATAGACCTCAGAGAATCAACAGCGCAAACAATGACATAAGAGTGCCCAGTTTCATCCTGTCGGGCGCGCCAACATTTTCAGTGGTTTAGGGAAGCGAGACGGCGACGCTTCGGGAGGCTAGCCAGCGAATAGCCAGCAGGCGAATCGGGCAGGTGCCCCTTGCGCCGATTGTCTTGGCACTCTCGGGCACCCGCCCACACACCCAATCGAGTGGCCGGTACTCGAAAAAGGCCCTCAGCCTACAAAGGGGGGTGGGGGCCTTTCGTTGGGGTCCATTCAAGCCTTAACGCCCTCTCCAAAATACG
>DATNKA010000539.1:0-4466 GCA_035603655.1 Candidatus Acidiferrales bacterium
AGTTCCTCCTTACAAGCAAAACCAGTTTGGCGTGACATTCGGCGGACCGGTCTTGCTGCCCCATTTGTACGATGGCCGGAACCGAACGTTCTTCTTTGTCGATTACGAGGGATACCGCGTACGTCAGGCACAGACCCAGACCGCATTTGTGCCGCCGACGGCGTGGCGGTCGGGAGATTTTTCGAGCCTGATTGACTTTACGACTGTGACCGGCACGGATTGCAACGGGGTGCCGACGTATGCCGGCGAGATTTTCGATGCCAAGCTGGCACAAGCGAACTGCGGGGTGCCCTTCCAATATGACGCATCGGGAAAACCGCTGAACATCATCCCAGCAACACCAGTAGTGGCGGGTGGTGGTTCGTTGGATCCGTTAGCGTTACGGCTGGCAGCGTTGTATCCGGCGGCGGGGCCGATCAACTCGAGCGGGAACAACTTCCTCGCCAATCCCGTGCGCCAAGAGACGCGCAACAACTTTGACGCTCGGGTGGACCAGAAATTCTCGGACAAGGACAGTACGTTCTTTCGGTTCAGCATCGAAAACCAACCGAGCTTCATTCCCGGAACCTTCGGGGGGCTGGCCGATGGTGGCGGATTCTTCAGCGGGCAGGAGGATTTCTCCTACCGCAGCTTTGCCACCAGTTGGACGCATATTTTCAAGCCCCAGCTGATCAACGAATTCCGCCTGGGCTACAACCGGGTGAATGCCCATCGCCTCGAACTCAACGCGAACACCAACGTTTCGGCTGAGCCCAACGTCGGTTTCCCGGGAGTCCCTTTTTCACCCGGCATTGGCGGGCTGCCGCAACTGACCTTCAGCGATGTCGCCACCTTGGGCAGTCCCACGTTCCTACCTTCGGTCGAGCTCCAGAATTCCTATACTCTTTCGGAAAATCTGACTTGGGTGCGTGGGCGTAGTACCTGGAAATTTGGTACAGAGATCCGGCGTGAAGAGTTCACAATCTTTCAACCGGCTGCAGCGCGCGGGACGCTCGCCTTCAGTTCCACACTGACCGACAATCCGGCGGCCATTGGCACCGGCGGGACCGGCTTTGCTTCCTTCATGGCGGGACTTACCGACGGCGGAAGCATCAACAACCTGCACAACGTGGATTACTTCCGCAACACCTATGCGTTTTACGCGCAGAATGATTGGAAAGTCGCGCCGTCCCTAATGCTGAATCTGGGATTGCGTTACGAATTGTTTGGCACCGTGTCGGACCGCCTCAACGACGTGGGAAATTTTGACCTGAGCAATCCGACCGACCCCACAATTTTTGTGCCGAAAGGGCAATCGGCACAGCTCACGCCTTTCATCGCGCAGTACGTCAAGATCAGCGCCACTGGGAGCCGCGGGTTGATCAACTCGGACCTAAATAATTTCGCGCCGCGGATCGGCCTGGCATGGCAGTTCAATCCCAAGACGGTGGTCCGCACCGGCTATGGCATTTTCTACGGCGGGCAAGAGAACGGTCCTTACTCGAATCCTAGTCCCGGATTCAATCCGCCGTTCTTCACCAACGAATCGTTCATCGCGCCCTGCAGCGCCCCGACGGCCAACGCTTCGGCGGGGGACTGTCGCGTAACTCAGATTCCTGCTCTATCGGGCGGTTTCCCCGCCAACTCGCTGGTGGATCCCAACACTCCGATTTTCTTCTCCGTAGATAAGAACCTGCGAACGCCGTACATGCAGCAGTGGCACCTGAGCGTCGAACGGGAACTGCCCGCGAACAGTGTGCTCACGCTTACCTATGCGGGTTCCAAGGGGGAAAAGTTATATACGTTCTTCAATGGCAACCAGGCAGCGCCCGACCCGAATCCGAATGATGCCACCGCGCCGCGACGGCCGGTGTTTGCGACCTTAATCGGAGCCCCGGGTCCCTGTGCGCTGGCGACACCCCAGGATTGCGCCCCGGTGTTCGATACTGGCATTGACTGGTTTCGTTCGACAGGTTCCTCCAATTACAACTCGCTGCAGGCAAGTTTCGAAAAGCGATTCTCGAAGGGTTTGCAGTTCCAAGCCTCCTACACTTACGCGCACTCGCTGGATATTGCCTCGAACGCGAACCTTGGCCCCACACAGAACAACAGTGACTTCCGCAACTTCCGCGACCCGCAGGCAGAATACGGCAACTCCGACTTCGACGTGCGGAATCGCTTTGTGCTGAATTCGATTTATGAACTGCCTTTGGGCCACGGTAAACGCTTCATGGGGGACGCGGCGGGACTTACGAACCAAGTGGTCGGAGGCTGGCAGATTGCCAGCATCCTCTCGATCTCCAGCGGCAACTGGTATACGGTGCTCGATGCCGACGGCAACTTCGCCAATGCTGACGGCGGCGCCGGAGGCGTCTCCCAACGTCCTGACCAAGTCGGGGACCCAAACCGGGCGGGCACTGTGCCGGGCAATCCCACTTGTGTTGCTCCTGACAAGATTCACACTCCGACCGCATGGTTCAACACCTGTGCTTTCGTCGATCCACCTCTTGGTTCCTTCGGGAATGTCGGCCGTAACACCATCCAGGCACCGGGATACAAGACCTGGGACTTTTCGGTATTCAAGTTCTTCCATACCTCGGAGAAGACGGATCTGGAATTTCGCGCCGAGTTTTTCAATCTCCCGAACCACACCAATTTCCTGTTCGCCAATAGCGGACCGCAAAATGGAAACAACGCGACCATTCTGGGGACACAACAGTTCGGCAATTTGACTGCCGCGCGGCCGCCGCGACAGATACAGTTTGCCCTGAAATTTTCTTTCTAAGAGGCCACGATTAGCGCTTCCGATGAAGACGGCGGCCAGATGCCTGATGTGTATGTGATCAACGCTTCGGGATTCTCCGCTCTCGATCAAGCCGAGCAAATCACGCGCTAGGCACGTTGCTCGGTCAATCGGCTGTTGACCCCTTGGCGTCGGCAGGCAATTGACTATTGCAGCCAGGCGAAAATTTGCCGGACGACGAGCACGTCTAATCCGCCAGCGCCCGTATCTTCGAAGTAAGACTTTCCCCTGGGTGGAGTCAATCATGAACGACACACGATGTCTGACTCGAAAGCTAACAATTGCACGGCATGCGATCGAAAGCGCGCGAAACGTGTTCGCAGTATTGCTGTCCGGAATGATGGGCGTGACTCTTGTTGCCTTGCTGCCCGGCGCAGTGCGATGTTCGGCCCAGCAACTGACGAACGGCACTCTGTCCGTGACGGTCGATGGTCAGAAGGGATCGTATCAATTGGGGCCGATTGGCAGTCAATCTGTGCTGCTGACAAGCATCGGTGCGTTGGTCAATCACACGTGGCTGCGTCCCGGGAGCTACCCCTCGCATTCGGTTTCCGAATCGCCATTCAGCGACGTGCTTGGCTCCGGTAAACAGTTGACGGTCACCTACAGCGGGCTACGCGACAGTCCTGATCTTATTTATGTACTGCAGCTCTACACCCAGAATCCCTACGGCACCGTTCAAGTGCGAGTCAGGAACGGAACGCCCAAAGCTACGTCGGTGCAGGCAATCCGTAGTGTTGATGCAAGGGGAGAGTCGATTGTTAGCTTGAACCTGGGCGGGCGTCCATCGGATGAACGGATTCTCTCCGACAGTTTTAGCGAAGATTGGCCGGACTTGGTGATCTACGATCTCGGAAACGCTCCGGGCGGAATGCATCGCGGAGTCGGGACCCAGCTTATCTATAACCGGCAAACCAGGCAGAGCTTGTTTCTTGGCGCACTTACATCGGATCGCTTCTTAACTGTTTTGCGGCTGAAGACCGATGGCGAAGGCGCCCAAGCTAAGATCGCGTCGTATACCGTCGAGTCTACCGGGACCACTGAGATCCAGAAGGCTTACAGTCAGGCAGAGTCTCTAAAAGTAAAGTCACTGGAAAGCGACCGGATCGAACTAAGTCTTCCCCTCAATCCAGGCGAAGAGATGAACTCTGAACGAGTGATGTTCGCTGCAGGGCCGGACTATCTGGGGCAACTTCGGGCTTATGGTTCCGCAATTCGGCGTCTCCATCGGGCACGGGTTGCGAGTGAGATTCCAGTGGGATGGTGGAGCTGGACCGCTTTTTATGCGGCGATTAACGAGGGCGAAACCCTGGCCAATGCCGATTGGTTGTCACAGCATTTGACTGCGCTCGGCTACAACTTTTTCCAGATCGATGAAGGCTATCAATACGCTCGCGGAGAGTACGTTACCGCCAACGCGACGCAATTCCCGGACGGCATGCAGGTTGTGGCCCAACGCATTTTGAGAGATGGCCTAGCCGTTGGCCTGTGGACGGCACCGTTCGAGGTGAGCAGCCGCGCGTGGGTTTATGAACATCACAAGGATTGGTTGGTCCACAATGCCCAGGGTCAGCCGATTCCCCTGGAGGATCTATGGAAGCAGAAGGTTGACACGCTTTACGCGCTCGATACGACGCATCCGGGGGCGCAGGAATATTTGCGCCAAACCTACAAGACGCTGGTT
>DATNKA010000540.1:0-2045 GCA_035603655.1 Candidatus Acidiferrales bacterium
CGGATGTCGCTGAGCCATTCCACGCCTAAATCATCGATTCTCGTAGCGAACGTGTCGATCGTGTCATGCATGTAGAGAATGTCTTTCGCGCGCTCGTCGCGATTGCGTCTCCGGTGGATAAGTATTTTTTGTGCGAGGAAACTGACCGGATTTGCAATCTGCACTCCGGTTTCGATTTCGAACGGGAAGCCATTAGCCGCTGACAGGGCAACGCTCCAAGGTGCCGCTAAAAGGACTTCGATGTAGCGCAGGTTTTGCGAAGAAACGCCGCCTACCCTCTGTGTTGCATTCTGTTTTCCCCTCCTGCCCCGGGCACCCCCTACCAGCGGTGTAAGAAATTCCGCATAGAAATGAATGCCAGATCGCTCAGTCGATAGTGGGCAGCGGGAGGTCGGTGATGTCCTAGAAACTCGGCTTCAAATCCGTTCGCAGCGAGCCGCTTGTAAATTTCGTCTCCGGCGACTTTGATTCGCCTCGGAAGAGCTACATCCGCATCAAGTGTTGCCAGCGGTTCGTATTGCAGTGGTTGGGCTGAGGGATGCAATCGGTGTAAGCGGTGCGCCCAACCCCCAATGATGACCACCTGGTCTAGCCAGGGAGTCAAAGATTCCACGAGCCTCGCGAAGAACGCAAACTCGGGATTCGCATTCATGCATTTGCCTTGTTAAGAATTTGGGGAAATACTCGTTTACGGAGAAGATCGGCTTGATCTTTCCCGCGTGCGGGATGGTTTGAGACATCAAGCCAGACCTGCAAGATATCGGTGGCCGGCACACCATCGCGTTCTACTGCCGCGCGGTACACCGCCTCAGGATTTTTCGGCACCCTCACGAATACATCTGCATGATGGTCTGCAACTTCAAGTGACAAGCCGAGTTCTCGGAGAACCTTCCTATCGAGCCACTCTATATAGAGATGCGGCTGGGTTCCATGCACGAACTTGAAGCCCAAAGCTTCCGCCGCGGCAAATAGAGCAAGGCAGAGCCGGGGCTTCCCTCTGCGCAGATGGTCAGCCTTAGAGTGTGGAGCACTGGATCGCATTCGACTTGCATAAGATCGAAGAGCGGCATGAAACGTATCCTTTTCGCCGCTTAAGATCCAACGGGCCGGAGTTTCATGCATACGGGAATGACTCGCTCTCAGCCATCGTTGCAGCAGCTCCTCGGTTCGGACTAGCCTCATCCCGCCTACTTCGTCGAGAAACCCCTCCTCGGAAAGCTGACGCACAAACCGGAACGCACTCATCGTGGAAACACCCGCTGCGTCGGCGAGCTGAGAGACATTTTCGTAATGTCCACGCGGAGCAGAAAGCAAGGAATCCGGGATGCTTCTTGATAAGAGAATCTTCAGCATCCACTGATTTAGGTCAGAGAATAGGTTGCTCGGCGAACCCTCTTTGGGAGGGCCTTCGATGACGCGCGACCTCTCCGCATTGAGAACTTCCAAGCCATGGCCCGCAAAACGGCGGAAGCCTCCGGCGTCAATAATTCCGACGGCGACATCGGGAGCATTGCGTAAGGCGAAGTCTTTGATGTGTCCCGACAGGGAATCCGAAACATGGTCGGAGGCCAGCACAGCGACCGGGGTTGCGCTGCCGGTAATCTGCGCAGCTGCTCTTTGGGCTTCCAGAATGGCCTGTGAAATCAGGGGAATAGCTCTGTCTTTCCTTGACTCCGATAACGCCTTAAGCCGGAAGACATAGATATTCTTGCCGTTGTGAGCTACGATGTCGGCGCCGTTGTCAGCGGATCGCGGCGAATGCTTTACCTGCCATCCCGCCTTCTGAAGCGTCTTGGTCAAAAGACTTGCAAATTCTGCCCCGCGATTTTGCTGATGCGATGGCATAAGAAAGGCCTTTAACATGGCCGCGATATGTATCATGGCCACGGTAATTAACATGGCCATGATAATTGGTGAGGTTTACGGCGTCAAGTTCTGTAAAATGTCGCGACTGCCGAGGACGTTTTTCTGAGCGTGAACTGGTGGAGTCGAATGGTGCTATCTGATGGGAAAATTACCGAGCACGATTTAATCGCACGTTTGCC
>DATNKA010000541.1:0-14699 GCA_035603655.1 Candidatus Acidiferrales bacterium
CCGCCCAGCATTCCTTTTTCAGTGTGTTGCATTCAGGTCCTGGTGTCGATTCATACGATTCGCCATATTGGAGACAGCGGGGACAGCCCCGTTTCTTTCGCTATCTCAAGCCAGCACCGAGTGGCGTCGTCAAAAGCTCGATACTGACGGCGAGCTGGCGGCCCACCATTTTGAACGACGCGGAACCGTACGAGTCGGCTCCTGATGGCCGGCCGTATGGGATATCGGAAAGGCCTTCCAGTGAGGCCGCAGCCGCCGCGAAACTTGCGAAAAACATGTCCGTGAACTCGGAGGCATTTCGCATTGTGATTCTAACTTCCGTTCGGCCCAAATCCGATCAGGTGAGCGCAGCATTCTTGCAGGCATGCAATGATTCGGTGGAGCAGCTTCGTGCGCGTGACCTCTTCAGGTCGGCTGAACCTCTGGTCGTCTTCGACCATTTCGAAGTGAAGAAGGTGCATATCACAGGAAACCAGGGCTGGATTGAAATTCAGCTCGATGAGCTGTTTTCTCTCACCGAAGGCAAAGCGGAGATTCACAAGCAGTCGGAACGGCAACGATGGGCTCTGAGGCACGAAGATAAAAAGAGTTGGAAGCTCACGCCTTCACGGAACGCGATATACCTTCCTCAAAACACAGCCGAGCGCGTGTTGGCACATGAACTCTCGCAGCTCACCGAGGAGACTCCCGACAACGCAAGCGGAACACAGGAGAAGGCCAGGCTGGTGCGATTGCTGGATGTGCTTTTCGGGAACTAGGCAAAATAACAACTCTCTTAGTCCCACCGTGGGGATCAGTGCTGCGATAGTCGACCTCCTACGAGCACTTATCAATTCAAGATGCTCGATGTTCTTGCGTTTGCGGAGTGTTTTCAATCGCGTTTTTCTTCCGTCCCGTGCCGCCCGCAAACACCTTGGTCCGGTGGTGATTGAGAACCTCCCCTTCGTCTCAGAAGTGCAGACTCGACCTTGCTCCACCCTTGGCCGAGTAGCCCTCGTCTCCTGGCCAGCATGTAGCGTTACGCCGGTTTTATCAAGCCGGCCACCCACTCTGACGAGGAAACCGCCAATTGTCCTGAGTCCCTTTGCCCGCTGCCGGGGTTGCCGCCAGGGCGCGGATTCAGCACCACCCTGGAAGGCGGGGAGGGACGCTTCCGAGATGCCGACTTGAATGAGCCGTGGGAGCAGCGGATGCTACCCCGTGGCCAGCAATCGCCTCATCGTGATGGGTTCCGGTCGCGAATAAACAGCTTCGTTGGTCGTCCCTTGTATGTCGCAGGCTGGGATTCACGATATCCGCATTTCACCGCAACACGAATGGAGAGAAGATTCTCAGGGGCGATGATGCAAGCGGTTTGCGGGGACGGGAGCGCTTCATCACCCCAGGCAACTACGGCGCGAACCGCTTCCGTTGCGAAGCCTCTGCCTTGCACTTGTGAGACCAAAGCCCACCCGATTTCCGGCACGCCTTTGAGGAACGGATGCAGCGAGCGCTTGTAGTCAGCGAAACCAACCTCTCCGACAAAATTGCCAGTTGCCTTGTCCTCAGCCACCCAGTAACCAAAGCCGAGTATCAACCAGTGTCCAAAATAACGCAGAAACCTCGCCCAGGATTCCTCCTCGGTGTACGGGTTCCCGCCGATGTGCCGAGTCACGTTGGGGTCGGCCCACATCGCGGCGCAATCTAGGAAGTCGTCAATGGCATGGCCGCGGAGTCGGAGGCGCTCTGTTTCAATGGTCGGCACAGCGACTGCAGTTTGGAATGAGCTTGGCATTGGAGGAGTTTACCCATGGGCGTACCCTGCAGCAAGAAAGGGAACGCGGCGGGGCTCAGTTGACACTAAATCTGTTATCGACAGGCAGCCGAAATTGGGAAAGCCGGAAACTGTCACATGAAGCACTTACGTTTTCTCAAGGCGATCAGGATCGCGCGGCAATGCCAATGCCAGGACGAGTGCTGTTCCGGCGTAGATCAATGTGTCAAAGACGTAATTTATCGCCTCCATGATTTCCGGCGTTGTTCCGCCGCGGGCGAGGATCCAGATGGGCAGATATAGGAATAGAGTGAGGACGGTCATTAGAGCGCCAATCGAGGTTGCGGCCATCCGAGATTTTATGTTCAGGGCCAAGCCGATTCCGGCGGCCAGTAGGATCGCTCCTGTGAGGTATCCCCATACGCTGGGGAATGGAACCCATAATGGCGTCATCTTTTCCAAAGGAAAGCCGGGCGCAAACTCTGGATGAAGAAAGAATTCCACGGCAAAAAAGATCGCAGCCATCGCTATGACGATGCGCCCAAATAAAATCATCCATTTCGATTGTTGCGGCGACGAGGCGCGACTATGCAGCCCGGCAAGAGCCCATGCGCCTCCGGCAAAAGAGAGATCTCTTAGCGCGACGGCCCACGCGAATCGATTTTTGGGATTCGCGAGCGCATTCGGTATATGCATCATGCAGACAAATAGAAAGAACATCAATCCGAGCAGGGTGGACGACAAGCGTACGAACTTCCTCAGCGTAAGACTGGTAGCTGCTGCGAACAGCGCGCATCCGACGAAATACGCCCAGAACAAGTGCGCCGGCATCCAGGACGGGACCATTTCCGGGATTCCCATCGGGCCGCCGAAATGCTCGGGCGCGAATACGGCGAGCGGAACGGCGATGAAGATACAGCCCAGGGTGATGAGCTTGTCCCAGCCGCGAGCCGCGCTGATCTCTTTTCGAAGTATAAAAACTCCGGCGACAAGATAGATAAACCCGGCAAAACACATCCAGAAATTTACTGATGAAAGCATCAGAACCTCTTTCGCGAAGGTGCTGCGGCAGACACATTACCCCTGGGGCCTGGAGTTGCCTGAAGAAGAGATGGACATCCTCACCCAGTGATTGATCGAGAATCGTGCAGGCCCGATCTTAGTCGAGCAAGAACCCGCCGGCACCGAGCCAGAATTCCGCAAGTAGTTTGAGATTCTGTTTGTAGGTACGTGTAACCCTATATTCCTGCCTGCCCTTCAGCCGTAGACCATATTCTCCCGTCGAGTACGGCTTGATCTCTTCCACAAACGTGGCATTCACCAGCATAGAGCGATGGATCCGAATGAATCCATGTGGCTGGAGCTTCTCTGCCACCACCGATATTGACTCATGCAGGAGATGGGAAGTCGAGGCGCGCTGCAGCAATACGTAATTCCCCTCAGCCTTAATGCTGACCACGTCACCAAGATTGATAAAGAGAATCCTTCCCTTTACTTTGATGGCAACCCGGGGGGACTCTCGCTTGGCAAGTGCCTGCAACCTCGGAAGAGCTTCCATCAACCTCGGAATCGGGGGGTAATGAGTGGGGGCTAAGAGGTTCATGGCAAGCGCTTTTTTATGAGCGTCGGTAGATGTGGACACCGCTTGCTGCTAGAGTGCACTTAAGAATGGTCGGAGACAATAGCCACTTGACTAGATTTGGACATAACCATTACGATCCGAGGAAATGAAGAGGGTAGCTTCCGGGATTCTCCCGATGATCGCGGTCAACCGGAAGGCCCCGAAGGCTCTTCATCGGCAGATCTATGACGCCTATCGCGCGGCCATTGTCGGTGGCAGCCTCCGGGCAGGGCAACGAATTCCGTCGACCCGAGTGCTTGCCTCCGAAATTTGCGTTTCGCGCTTTCCCGTTCTCAATGCGTACGCCCAGCTGCTTGCCGAAGGCTATCTCGAGAGCCGTGTGGGTGCAGGAACCGTCATTGCCCGTTCCCTTCCGGACCAACTGACGTCGAGCGAGCCCGCCGGCAGCGCCCACGCGCCACCCCTTTCTGGACCTCGCCCGGTCGCGAGTCGCTGTTCGATCCTTCCCCGCGTTACTTGCCACCCGTGGCTGCAGAGTTGGGGAGCATTTCGTGTAGGGCAGGTGGCATTCGACCAATTTCCCGTCCACTCATGGTCCAACCTGGTCTCGCGCCGTTGCCGAAGGATAGACGCGCAGGCATTCGATTACGGCGATGCAATGGGCTCCATGGTGCTTCGCGAAACCATCGCAAGCTATCTGAAAACCGCGCGGTCGTTGCACTGCGAAGCCGAGCAGGTCATGATCGTCGCAGGTTCTCAGCACGCGCTTGAGATTTCGGCTCGGGTCCTGCTCGATCCTGGTAATCGTGTGTGGGTGGAACAACCCGGTTACCGCTTGGCGCGAGAAGTCTTTGCGCTGAGCGGTTGTCATCTCGTGCCCGTGCCGGTTGACAAGGAAGGTCTGAATGTTGCCGCCGGCATCAAGCAATGTCGCAAAGCGCGAGCCGCTTTTGTTACGCCCTCCCATCAGTTTCCACTGGGCGTGACCATGAGCGCCTCTCGCCGCCTGCAGTTGGTGGATTGGGCACAGAACTCAGGCTCCTGGATCATCGAGGATGACTACGACAGCGAATTTCGGTACGAAAGCCTGCCGATCGCATCGTTGCAGGGCCTCGACTCCAACTCTCGCGTCATCTACATCGGAACCTTCAGCAAAGTCTTGTTCCCGTCTTTGCGCGTCGGATATATGGTTATTCCTTCCGACCTCGTTGAGAGTTTCCGTGCTATCCGCCGGGTCATGGACCTTAGCCCGCCACGCTTCTATCAGGAAGTGCTCTCGGACTTTATTCGGGAAGGGCATTTTGCCCGCCACATCCGAAGAATGCGGGTTCACTACGGCGAGCTACGGACCGCGTTGGTAGCCAATCTCAGCAGAGAACTGGGCCCTTTGGTCGAGGTGCTTGGGGACGAGGCTGGCATGCATGTGGCGGTGACGCTGCAAAACGGGAGTCACGATCTGGAAATCGCTGAACGCGCCGCCCGCCTGAACCTCTCGCTATGGCCGCTGTCTCCTTCCTACATGGGCGAGGCTTCGCGCTCGGGCTTCATCCTGGGTTTTGGCGGTACTAGTTTGACGGAGATTCCCAATGCTGTACGCAAGCTCCGCAACCTCCTTGCCATGAGGTGAGAAGTCCCGGGTTGTGGAACCTGGTCATGACCAAAATCTGTTAAATGGCTGTAAATCAGGCTGATTGCAACCGGTGTCTCGTTCTGGTCTGCGAGTCAAGCGAAGCGATCGCCGCATGCAACCAGCTGAATGTTCGGTAAAGGCGCAATGGAACCACTCGGACTGATTAGATCCCCAGCTTCTTCACTTCCTCGTTGTAATACTTGCGATAGAGGATATCCCACTCCTGCGAGCCTTCGAGGATGGTGCGCTTCTGGCTTTCGATCTTTTGCCGGGCGGCTTGATCAATTCGTTCTTCGTGGTTGAGCAGCTCTTCGAGAATCTTACGGGTCTCCTGCCGGATGGTGTTCGGGTCATCGATGAAATCGACTTCGTCCATCGCTTTGAGTGCGTCGGCGACTGCGCGTGCCAGCACATTAACCTTGTCGCGGCTCAGTCTCACAGCACCGCCTTGTACTTGCGCACCAGTTCGCTTTTTACTTTGCGAAACATCTCCTGGTAGTTGGCGCCGGTCTTATTCATCTCTTCCGAGTAGGCTTCGAGGATCACCCGCACTTCATCATTGATGCGGTCCTCCAGCGTGAGTTCTTCGAGCAACGCCGCGTGGACGCGCTCGGTCACCTTGGGCGCAGCTGTGGTTTCGATAGCCTTGCCGGCAATCAGTTTCTTGGTAACTTCGCGGGCCAGGTAGCCCACATATTCTTTGGAAAGAAGCATGAGCGGATAGAATGTCCTGTGTCAGCAGGGGTTTTAGTTTGTGAAACATAGAGTGTAACACGGCCTTCACGCAAGGCGCGGAGATCAAGACGATCGTCAACATCGATCGTCTAATCGGCTAGCATACATCTGAAAGACGCCTGGCCGGGAGGTTGCGTAATTCATGATTCGCCGATGTGACGATCGCGATTTTGAGTTGATTTGGACCATCATTAATGACGGTGCGCAGGCTTACAAAGGAACTATCCCTCCGGATCGCTGGACTGAACCTTATATGTCTCGGGAGGAACTTCAACGTGAAATCGATGACGGGGTTGTGTTCTGGGGCTTTGAAGAGGCCGGGAACCTGGTAGGCATAATGGGTATTCAAAAGGTCCAAGACGTGACCCTCATTCGCCACGCCTATGTTCGCACCAGCAGTCAGAAGCGAGGGATTGGCGGGGACTTGCTGTCTCATTTGCGGGGGCTGATAAGCGGTCCCGTGCTGATCGGCACCTGGGCGAGCGCGGTTTGGGCGATCCGCTTCTACGAGAGACATGGCTTTCAGATGGTTGGTCCGCAGGAGAAAAATCGGCTGCTTAAAAGGTATTGGACCGTGCCCGAACGCCAGATTGAAACCTCGGTGGTTCTGGCGGATTCGAATTGGCGAGATCTCCGCTCAACCGCGTAGCTTTCGCAGGTCGAGCCATCACTGGCGCTGGCACCTTCCCGGCCAAACAGCTTACAATGAATGGCAAGCACAATCCGTCCATGTCGCCAATGCCAGAAGACCTGACTATCCTCAAAGATGACATGATTGCCTTCATCGAAGGCCATGGCATGCGCCGATTCCACGGCTACGTGGACTACGACGAGGTGCAATGTGTCATGTGGGAGACGGGCAACAACCCTGACGGCTGGAAGGATTTCGTCGAGTTGGCCAAAAGCGCCGGCGCTCCATTCCTCACCATGCACTCATGGAAGCTGGAGCGCGAGGAGTTGGATGAGTTGGTGGAGCGCCTCTCCCACTCGGAATTCAGTGACGGCGACGATGTCGAAGATGCCCGCTGGCTGCGCGCCCACGTCGGCAGGGTGGGATTTCTGCAACTCGGATGGGCCTATCAGGGATCGATGTTTCTTTGTGAGTCCAGCACCGATTGGTACGACCGCTACCAGCATCTTCTCGAAGTCTCCGAGGATTTCGGCGGCATCCCCATCGACGAACCGGATCAGGATGACGAGACCTAGTCGTGCGACAGAATGCCCGCTGGGAACTAGCCGCTGAAGATCAAGCGCAAGTGCAAGCCCTCGCTGAAGCCCTTCGTGATGTTTCTTGTCTTGCGTCCATCGCTTCGAATCGGACCGCCGACCCCGGACGGCGCAATCCTCTGCACACTCTAGCGCGCCTGCTTCTCCGTCGCGGATTGACTGACGCCGACTCCGCAGCACGCTTTCTCGCGCCTTGTGTCGACCATCTTCATCTGCCCGGGCAGATGACCGGCCTGCGCTGTGCGGTGGACCGCATCGACGCGGCCATCGAAGGCAAAGATCCCATCCTGATCTACGGCGATTACGACGTTGACGGCACCATGGCCGTCATCATTTTGAAGACTGCCATTGAACTTTGCGGCGGTACGGCCGACTTCCACGTGCCGCACCGCATTCGCGAAGGCTACGACATGCGCGACGATGTCATCGAGGGCGCCGCCGCCGCCGGCATTCGCCTCATCATCAGCGTCGATATGGGCATTCGCGCCTTCGCACCCGCCGAAACCGCGCACCGCCTCGGCGTGGATTTGATTGTTACCGACCATCACTTGCCCGGACCGGACGGCGTCCCCAAGGCGCACGCGGTTGTTAATCCGAATCAATCCGGATGCGACTATCCCTACAAGCAACTTTGCGGCGCCGGCGTCGCGTTCAAAGTCGCGCAAGGATTGATGCAGCGCCGCCTGCCGGAAAAAGATCAAACGCGATTGTTATTGTCTTTCATGAAAGTTGTCGCGATCGCCACCATCGCCGACGCCGTTCCGCTGACTGGAGAGAATCGCGTCTTCGCCAGCCTCGGCCTCGATGCTCTGCGCCGTGCCGTAAATCCAGGGTTGAAAGCTCTGCTGGAAGTCGCCCAGATTTCTAACAAGCGTCCGCCCAACTCCGGCGAAGTTGCCTTCCGCATCGCCCCACGCATCAATGCCGCCGGGCGCATGGATATCGCCCGGGACGTGATCGAATTATTTAGCGTCAAAGACTCCGATCGTGCCCGTCTGCTCGCCGGAAAACTTGATCGTCTCAACGCCGAACGTCAGGAAGAAGAGCGCCGCATCCTGCGCTCGATTGACGAGCGCATCGCCGGCGACCCCGCTCTATGCGAGGCCTATTGCATCGTTATTGATGGCGAAGGCTGGCATCGCGGAGTAATCGGCATCGCCGCAACCCGCATTGTCGAGCGCTACCACCGCCCCGCCCTGGTGATCTCGCGCGATGGCGAAGAAGCGCATGGGTCCGGCCGTTCGATTCGTCCTTTTCACCTGCTCGAAGCGGTCGAGTCGAGCAGCAATCTCTTCACCCGCTACGGCGGACACTCCCACGCCTGCGGCTTTGCGATGCCCTCGGCGAACGTTGCTCGACTGGGTGCGGAATTGGATGCCTTCGCGCGAACCCGCCTCACCGCAGCCGACTTCGATCCCGTCCTCGACGTCGACGCCGAACTGGACCTCACTGAAATTACTCCCGCACTATTTCAAATGCTGAGTCTGCTAGAACCCTATGGCGCGGGAAATCACGAGCCCGTATTCACCGCCCGTAACGTCCGCCTGATCGCTCCGCCGAAAATCCTGAAAGACAAACACATCAAACTGAAACTGAAAGCAAACGGAAACGCCGTCGGCGAGGAACTGAGAACTGAGAAGCGGGAACTAAGATCGGTCTTCGACGCCATCGGCTGGAACATGGCCGAACGTCTCCAGCAATCGCCTCTCTTGGCTGGAGATGCCATCGACATCGCTTTCACCATCGGCCACAACGACCACCCCGACTTCGGCGGGCTAGAACTCTCCTTGCGCGATTTCAAGGCCGCAAGTGGCACCCCACCGGGGACCGCCGCACCAACGATGGCGGATAATATCGAACTGTAAACCGGACTGGCGTCTCGAACTAGGTTTACGAAACTAACCTGCGCTACCCGTTCTGGGGTGCACTCCATTCTCACGCACCCCACCCCTGCACCACCCTGCACCCGACGCCGAGGCGGCGCAGGCTGAAAATCAAACCGTATCTCACCAAGCACTTCAGAAAACGGCGTGCCGATCGGTTGGGTTCGTAGTCGCTTCAATTAGACTGAACTCAGTGCCGCTCCCCATCTACCACCTCCGCCGCTGGCTGGCTGTAATCGCCGTGCTGTTCACGGCGGTAGTTGCGGGAATGTATTTTTACGCCCGCCTCCGCCAGCACAGCGTGCTCAAGGGATTTCCCGGCAAGATCGCTTACGACATCAAGCAGACCGCAGCAGGTTTTCAGTTTTCGAAATCCGAATCCGGGCGCACGGTCTTTACTATCCGCGCCAAAGCTGTTAAAGAATTCAAACTCAACGGCCGCGCGGAGTTACACGATGTCAACGTCATCCTTTACGGGCGAGATACTTCGCGCTTCGATCAGATTTATGGTGACGACTTCACCTTCGATCCAACAACCGGCAACGTTACCGCCAAAGGCGAAGTGCAGATCGATCTGGAAGCCAACCCCACCGGGGTGACGGCGCCCGACCAGGCTACCCCCAAGGACCTCAAGAATCCCATCCATCTCACGACCAGCGACCTGGTTTTCAACCGCGATAGCGGGGACGCTTCCACGGTTGCGCGGGTGGATTTCCGCACACCGCAAGCCACCGGCTGGGCCGTCGGCGTTCAGTATTCAGCGAAGACCAGCACTCTCACTCTGGTGTCGCAGATTCATGTGACTATGAGTGGACAGGACGCTGCCAGTCTTTTCGCCACCCATGGCACCATCACCCGCGAGCCACGCCAGATACTGCTCGATAATCCTCGGATGGTGCGCGAGAGTGGAACACTGCAATCCGAACAGGCCATATTCTTCCTGGGGCCGCAGAACGAAGTCGAGCGCATCACGGCCGCCGGCAATGTGAACGCCGAGACCACACAACCAAAGGCCGACCAGCTGCGCGCTCGGTCCGATGCCGCCGAGCTCTTACTCACGGGCAGACAGAATCTGCTGCGCACGGCTACGCTCACCGGCAGTGTCCACGTCGAGCGCATCGGATCGCAACCCATGCAGGGCGACGCTGGACGAGTGATTCTCGATTTCCTGGGCCAGAACCAGCTCCAGAAAGTTCACGCTGTCGAGGGAGTTCGCCTCAGGCAGCATTCTCTAAACGTCAATTCGTCCACGGCAAGCGCCCCTCCTGAGGATTTCGACATCACTGCGCCGATCATCGATTTTTTCGTTGCCGAAGGGCGCCGGCTCGACCACGCCGAGACTTCCGGCGCCGCGCAGATCACAATCTCGCCGACGCACGATCTTCACCCCGCAAGCGCAAAGGCTTCCGCTCAGCGCACTGTCATTACAGCCGGCCGCTTCGATGCCAAATTTTCCGAAACGCCCGAGGGGTCCAGCCGAGTAACTTCAATCCATGGCGCCCCGGATGCGAAAATTGTTAATCTCGTCCTTGGTCTGCCCGACCGCGTCAGCACCAGCCACGAACTCGATGCCGCATTCCTCCCCGAAGGCGGAATAGCCTCCATCGTTCAGCAGGGAAGCGTCGCTTATACTGACGGGCTATCGCCCGAAAAACGTACCCAGGCGTGGGCGGACAAAGCTCTCTACACCCCCGCCGATGGCATTCTCCTGCTCACCGGAAGCCCGCGTGTCTCCGACGGCGGCATGACCACAACCGCAAACACAATTCGTATCAATCGCGTCACCGACGACGCGTTTGCCGACGGCAGCGTCAAGAGCACTTACAGCGACCTCAAGGAGCAACCCAGCGGCGCGCTGCTTGCGTCGTCTTCGCCAATCCACGTGACTGCAGCCACCATGACGGCGCACAACTCTCCCGCAGTTGCTCTGTACGAAGGCAACGCCCGCCTCTGGCAGGATGCCGACATTGTCGAGGCTCCTTCAATTCAATTCGACCGCGATCGCCGCTTTCTCGTGGCCCAAGGGACCGCCGAGCACCCCGTCTCCACCGTGCTCGTTCAGGGGAGACTGGTCCAACCTGGTAAGGCTCCGTCCAGCGAGGCGCAGCCCAAGAAATCCCAGCCCCAAAAGACCCCTTCGGGCGAATACAAAGCGAATGGAAAATCGCAAGAAAAGTTTGACAAGGACACTCCCATCAACATAACTGCAGCGCGGCTCACCTACTCTGACTCCGACCGTCGCGCTCACTACGATGGCGGCGTAACCGCTCGCGGCAGTGGCTTCGATGCTACGTCCAAGGAGCTAGACGCTTATCTGGCGCCAAGAAACCAAACCACGAACAGTCAATCACTTAGCGGACCGTCTCGGCTGGATCGGATGGTCGCCCAAAGCCACGTGATCATCCAGCAACCGGGCCGGCGAGCCGACGGCCAGACCCTGATTTACACCGCCTCAGACGACAAGTTCGTCCTCACCGGCGGACCTCCCAGCATTTTTGATGCCGAACGCGGCAAGATTACCGGCGTTTCGTTGACTTTCTTTCGGGGCGATGATAGGGTGCTCGTAGAAGGCGAAGCAAGTACTCCTGTGGTAACACAAACGCGAGTGGCCAAATAAAAAACAAAAAAGAGATGAATGGCAAGATAAATGCGTACCCTGGCCACAGATGAAATTGGCAAGTCGTACCGTGGCCGCCGCGTTGTAAATGGTGTCAGCCTGCGTGTGGAACAGGCCGAAGTGGTGGGTTTGCTCGGTCCCAACGGCGCAGGCAAGACCACAACCTTTTACGCCATAGTGGGCTTGACCCCTCCCGACACGGGCCGCGTGTTATATGACGACCAGGATATTACCGACGTTCCCATGTACCTGCGGGCGCGCCAGTACGGCATCAGCTATCTTCCTCAAGAAGCTTCGGTATTTCGCAAACTCACAGTCGAGGAAAACATCCTCGCGGTGTTAGAGGCGCAGCCGATGTCCTGGCACGAGCGCCGCGAGAAGATGGAGAAGTTTATTGATGAACTTGGTTTGGAGCACATCCGGCAGAATCGGGGATACGCTCTCTCCGGCGGTGAACGCCGTCGGGTGGAAATCGCCCGCTGCCTGTGCATCAATCCTACGTTCATCTTGCTCGACGAACCTTTTTCCGGAATCGATCCCATCGCCGTTCTCGACCTGCAGAAAATTATCAGCGGATTGCGGGCCAGCGGCATCGGAGTATTAATCACCGATCACAACGTGCGCGAGACCCTTACCGTAACCGATCGCGCCTACATCATCGACGACGGCAGAATCTTCCGTCACGGCAAGCCCGAGCAGTTGGCAAGTGATCCGGAAGTCCGCCGCGTGTACTTGGGAGAAAGTTTCTCCTTAGTGTGAGCCTGAGGAGAAGAAGCACTGAAAGGGCGCGGCTTCAGCCGCGCCGCCAAGGAGGGATGGCAGGACAGCAGGAGGGAGGCAGCGATGACGGACCAACGACTGGAAGCTTTAACCCATAATTTGGAGCTGTTATCCCTCGAAACCGGGAAAAGCCCGATAATCAGATCGCGCAACTCAGCCCACTTGTGACGGAACTATCCGGGGGCACAGCGAGACTGCTGCGGTGGTGGAGATGCCCGAACCCCGGCTTGACAGCCACGATCATTGACTCGAAGCTTGAGTAGTCGCAGCATCAAGCGGAGACGGGCCGGAGCCGGAGGCAGCGCTTGCGGCGGGAATGACGGGGAGTCGATGAACTAAGAGCCGCCGACTATTGACGGACGACCAACGACTAACGACATGGTCTTACTTCAACACAAATTAAGCGTCAAACTCTCTCAGCGCCAGATCCTTACCCCGGGCCTGGTTCAGATGGTCTCTGTCCTCGCGCTCAACAAACTCGAGCTCAAGGACATGATCAACTCCGAGATGGTTGAGAATCCCGTTCTCGAGGAGCTCGAAGAGTCCGTCCCTTTGATCGACGAAGTCGGCCGCAAAGAGGAAGACCGCGACCGCGCGACCAAAACCTCGACGGAAGAAACTCCTATCACGGCGGAAAAGAAAGATCCCTTCGAGGAAATTGATTTCGGCTCATTCTTCCAGGACTATCTGGATCCCGGCTACCGCACCCGCGGTGAAATGGAGGATATCGAGCGTCCGTCATTCGAAAACTTCCTCTCCAAGCCCACTAATCTCACTGACCACCTCGCCTGGCAAGTGGGGGCCTTGAGCCTTCGCCGCGAGGTTCGCGAAGCCGCCGAGCAGATTATCGGTAACCTTAACGAAGACGGTTACCTCATCGCCAGCGACGAAGAAATGTTAGGCGTCGCCCCTCCCGCCACTCCGGAGGCAGATGCTGCAGCCGCGAGAAACATTGTTAGTGAGGCGCAAGCTCTGGGATTAGACGAGACCGCTGATCCTACTGAGGCAACATCTCAAGCCGAGAGTTTCGACGCGGCACTTGCCTCCAGCGATCTGAACGAAACAGTACTTGCCGAATCAAATCCCGCAGGCTTCTCTCGTGCCAATGCCATCAGCGAGAACAGCCTGTTTTACAACCTGCCCGGCACGACCGCTCCATCGGAAGGTTCCTTCGTCTCCACCAATGGAAACGCGGCGGCGGCTTCCGCACCCGATCCGGTACCTGCCGTGCAGCCCGCCCCGCGTCCGGCCCAGACCGCCCGCTTCAGCGCTGAGGACCTACAAGAAGCCCTGGAAGTCATTCGCCAACTCGATCCTCCAGGCGTGGGATGCCGCGATCTTCGCGAATGCCTGATCCGCCAACTGCGCCATCATCAGCAACAACTCGCGCTCCACAAGAATGGCGACAAGCCCGTCAACGGTTCCGCCCAAGTGGTGCAGGATGCTATCGCCATCGTCGACCAGCACCTGCGTGCTGTGCAAAACAAGCAGCACAAAGAAATTGCCAAAGCCATCGGCCGTCCCGCCGATGCTGTGCAGCAAGCGCTAGACTATATTCGCACTCTCGATCCCCGCCCTGGTTTGCAGTACAACAAAGGCCAGGCGCGTCTGATCGAGCCCGACGTTGCTTTCATCAAACATGGCGACGAGTGGCTGGTCCTCATGAACGACGATGACCTGCCTCAGCTTCGTCTCAATCCCGCTTACAAGAAGTTGCTCACCCGCGACACCAACGACAAGAATACTCGCGATTACGTCAAAGAACGCTACAAGAGCGCCATCCAACTCATCAAGAATATTGAGCAGCGCAAACAGACGATCACCAAAGTCTGCTATTGCATCGTTGCCCGTCAGTACGATTTTCTGGAAAAAGGGATCGACTACCTGAAACCCATGATGATCAAGGAGGTGGCCGAGGAAATCGGCGTGCATCCTTCCACCGTCAGCCGCGCGGTGGCCAGCAAGTACGCGCACACGCCGCAGGGCGTATTCGAGTTGCGCTACTTCTTCAGCGAGAGCGTACAGGGCCCCGAGGGTGGCAATACTTCATTGCTGATCCTCAAACGCCGCGTCAAGAAACTAATTGACGAGGAAGATTCCAGCCGTCCGCTGACCGACGAACAGCTTACCCGCATCCTGCAGTCGCAAGGCATCCAGGTTACGCGCCGCACGGTCGCGAAGTATCGCGAAGACATGCGCATCCCGAGCACTCATCAACGGCGGGTAAGGGAATAATCGAATGAAAAAATACTAGAACTGTCATTCTGCGCCGCCGCACTTGCGGCCGAAGGATCTAGGCGAGCTACTTTCCGCTGTCGCGCGAAAGCGGGAGGGCATCAAGCGCTAGGCGAGCTTCCTTATAAATGCAGTGCCCAAATTCAACTCGAGCAAGAATCTAAGGAGGGGCGCTCATGAACGTGGAATACACCGGACGGCACTACGAAGTAACTTCCGCCATCCGCAAAGCAGTGGAAACCGGCCTCGCAAAAATC
>DATNKA010000542.1:0-5221 GCA_035603655.1 Candidatus Acidiferrales bacterium
TTGGCAGGAGTGCGCTCAAAATAATGTCTAGCACTGCCTTTCACTCTCCTCTTCCTCCAAGGGGTAGAAAATCTCAGTAAAATCAGCCACTCGATTTTCGACGTGCCGGCGCAGCTTCGAACTCGGCGACTGTCCCCCACCGATTCCAAGGTAGGATTCGCCATGTGCCGCGTCCAATACAATGAATTCAACATAACGATGCGCCGTGCGCAACGAATGTGACATGAGGAGGGCTCGATGGAACTGCAACAGCTAAAGTATTTTCGCGAAGTGGCCGAGCGAGAACATGTGACACGCGCTGCCGAGAAGCTATTCGTTTCTCAGTCTGCGATCAGCCGCGCTGTTACCCAATTGGAGGAGGAACTGGGAGTCCCACTTTTCTATCGCCAGGGACGCGCGGTCGTGCTGTCGCGTTATGGGCGCCTATTTCTGGAGCATGTCAATCGGGCACTCAGTATCCTTGAAAGCGGAAAGCGTTTGCTCCGCGAACAGAGCGGGGAAGAATCCGGAACCGTATCGCTTGGCTTTCTACACTCACTCGGAATTGAAATGGTTCCGCGGCTGATCAAAGAGTTTCGTCGGAAACATCCAAGGATTCAATTCACGCTGCTCGTCCAGCGCTCGGGAGAGATGCTGATGGAAGAGCTTGTCGCAGGCAGTATCGATCTATGCTTGTCTGTTCCGGGAATGTTTGAGCAAAACGATGTCCGCTGGAGCCATCTTCTGAACGAAGAATTGTTGATCGCTATGCCACAGACGCATCGATTGGCAGCGAAGCGTACCCTTAACATTAGGGAATTGTCATCCGAGCCATTCCTCGCTCTCAGCCCAGAACATACCCTGCGCATCATCTTCGACAGGATGTGTGCTGATGCATGTTTCTTGCCAAAGATCGCATTTGAGGGGATGGATATTGCAACGCTGCGTGGATTGATTGCTGCAGGACTCGGTATAGGGCTCCTCCCTTCCGCAGCCGTTCGATTTCGCGGAGTTGTAGAAATCAAACTGTCGCAGCGTCCCATTCGACCACTAGGAATAGGATGGGTCGACGATCGATACCTTTCGCCCTGTGCGGTCAAATTCCGCGATTTCGTTGCGTCTAACTTCCGCGGGAATTAGAAGTTTCTCCGCGGCTGACGGATGATTGATCCCAATATACTTCCTCCAAAACACGATTCATCCCCGCGTTCGAACTGGCAATGACGATCTGCCGTGGCGCATTGATGTTTCCAGCTCTGCCTGAAAAGCCGCCTTCAGGTTGAATGGCCATCGGCCCGAACTGGCTGCGACTGTGTTATGCCGTGAGCCAATTTTGGAAGAACTCCACAAGCTTCGAGACCGCGGTTGTCCCATACTCGTTCTCTGTCGTAAAGGGCGACGTGAGTAGCCCCTTTGATCCAGCACAGCTTCTTAAGCAAGCGCCACTTTCAACGGAGCGAATGCGACGGGCACTTCTGCTCCTCCCGCCATTTCCGAGGTTCGTATATGTGCCGTGAGTCCTCGAAGGTTATTCCTTGTCGTATGTAACGTCGATCCTGAACGTTGATAAAGAAACGTGCCAAGCTGCGCTAAACTATTCCTTCGGAGCCTTTGGCTGAAGCCTTGATGCCGGTGAGGTTGGCCGAGCAAAAATGAATTCCTGCTCTTGGATCCAGATCCTTGGCTAGTTTCCGAACAGCTTCTTACAATTTGCGTATAAGGAAATTGCGGTGGTTCTTCATGAGGTAATTCACAAGGCCCGGTTGTTGAACCCTTCACTGTCGCGTGGCGTTTTTTTTCTGTTCGTCCTTTCAGCATCTGCCTGGGCGGTTGACCCTCACACACTAATATCTCAGTATGGCCACACTGCCTGGAGAATCCAAGATGGCGTCGTGTCTAATCTTGGAGCAATCACCCAGACGACCGACGGCTACATCTGGATGAGAACGGCCAGCGGCCTGATGCGATTTGACGGCGTGAAGTTCACTCCCTGGACACCTCCGAGTGGTGAGTCCCTGGTGGGTAATGGCGTTAGTAGTCTTCTCGCTGGACGCGATGGAAGTCTGTGGATTGGAACCTATGGCGGTTTGAGCCGATTAAAAAATGGTGAGTTGTTCAATTACAAAACTACGCCAAACAGCCCAGGTATTAACAACATCATCGAAGACCATGCAGGAGCAATCTGGGTCACTCGCTATCATCTAAATGATGGGAGAGGTTCACTTTGCCGAGTTGAAGGCGATAAACTGCGATGTTACGACGAAAAAGACGGAAATCCCGGTAAGTATGCCCTTGGTTTGGCCGAAGACACCGCCGGAAATATCTGGTTTGGCTGCAAAATGCTTTGCCGCTTGGCGACAGACTCTTTCAGTTTCTATTTCCAAGATCAATCGAAAAATCCAGCGGGCGACGGAGTACAGGGTGTTGCTGCGGGGCCGTCTGGGTCGGTTTGGGCCGCTTTGGGCGGAACCGGGCCCAAGTTGGGAGTGCAATACTATTCGGGAGGAAAGTGGGTTAGCTACGTGGTTCCCGGGTTCAATGGCGCCGAGATTGTATCGGACGCGATGTACATGGATCGTAATCATTCTCTCTGGGTCGGAACGGAATCTCACGGCCTCTACCGCATCCATGATGGCGTTGCCGACCATTACGGAAAAGCAGACGGCCTCTCCGGGGATAGCGTAGGAGCCATTTTCGAGGATAAGGAGGGCGATCTCTGGGTCACAACCGACAGGGGAGTAGATATGTTTCGAGATTTGCCCGTTCTGACTTTCTCGACGAGCGAAGGGTTCATCGGCTCGGTGGTCCGCTCCGTCCTTGCCTTAAGTAACGGTTCCGTGTGGGTTGGCAATATCGGCGCGGTGGACATTGTTCGCGCAGGGCGCGTCTCAGCGATTGCTGCCGACCACGGACTTCCAGGACAACACGTGGAAGCAATGTTGCAAGACCATACCGGACAAATCTGGCTCGGAGTCGACAACACAATAATGACGTACAAACTCGGCCGCTTTTCAGGAATCAAACATTCAGACGTAACCCACTTCGCGCGTTTGGGGAATGCTAGGGCTTTCGCTGAGGATGCTGAAGGCAATATTTGGGCATTGACTCATATCGATGTTCCTGACCAGATCCATCTGCTTCGGATCAAAGACCAGAACGTAGAACAGGACATCCGCGTGGACGATGTCATCCAGGCACGCTTTCTGGCAGCCGATCGAAGCGCAGGAATCTGGCTAGCTTCTGCTTATGGCAAATTCGTTCACTATCGCGATGGCAAGGCGGAAGCCGTCATTTCGTTGGCAAATGAGGAGATTTCGATCAGGAGTTTATTTGTCGATTCCGACGATGCTATTTCGTTGGCCACCGCTAAAGGATTTTATCGGTGGAAAGATGGCCACCTGAGCGTGATGGACTCCCGGAACGGCCTGCCCTGTTCTGCACTTGCGTCCGCAATCAAAGATGACCACGGTTCTTTCTGGCTCTACGGAAGGTGCGGGCTTCTAAGGGTGTCCGCATCAGACTATGAGAGTTGGCTGAAATTCCCCGCGGCTGCATTGTCGGTAAAGACATTCGACGCGCTTGATGGAAGCCAACCAGGTTACGAACCCGGCCAGCCGGAAGTCTCGAAGTCTGCCGATGGGAGGCTTTGGTTCGCGAGCAGCGATAAAGTACAAATGATCGATCCCAGCCGTACCTACACCAACGTGATTCCACCACCCGTGTATGTTGAAGAGGTAATTGCCGACAGAAAGAACTATCCACCCGGCGTTGGCCTTCGTCTGCCCGCCTTGACGCGCGATATCGAGATCGACTACACCGCGTTGAGCTTTGTCGTGCCGCAGAAAGTGCGTTTTCGTTACAAACTGGAAGGGCGCGATACGACTTGGCAGGAACCGGGAACGCGGCGTCAGGCTTTCTACAGCGATCTCCGTCCGAGGAAATACCGCTTTCGCATTATCGCTTGCAATAACGACGGCCTCTGGAACGAACAAGGCGCAACGTTGGACTTTAGTGTCGCGCCTGCGTGGTACCAAACGAATTGGTTCCGGGTGGCGTGCGTGGCCGTTTTTCTGGTATTGCTCTGGGGGATCTATCGACTCCGTGTTCAGCAATTGCAGCACCAGTTCGCGATAGGGCTGGAAGCACGCGTCAACGAGCGGACACGAATCGCGCGGGAATTGCACGATACTCTGCTACAGAGCTTTCATGGACTGATACTCCGCTTTCAAGCTGCTACTAACCTGCTCCCGGAGCGCCCGGTCGAAGCCAAACAAAGCTTCGAGAGCGCTATCGATCAAGCGGCCCAAGCGATCACAGAGGGCCGGGATGCTGTGCAGGGGTTGCGCTCCTCCACAGTCGAGACCAACGACCTTGCCATGGCCATAAGCGCTCTAGGAGAAGAACTCGCGGCCGATGGAACGATCGCGGATTCCGCCCTTTTCCGTATGGCAGTAGAAGGCACGCCGCGAAACCTCCATCCAATTTTGCGGGACGAAGTCTACCGGATTGCAGGCGAGACCCTGCGCAATGCATTCCGCCACGCACAGGCGCGACAAATCGAAGTCGAAATCCACTATGACGCACGACAGTTTCGGTTCCGGGTCCGGGACGACGGAAAAGGGATTGACCCGGAGATTCTTGGCGAGCATCCGCGCCCAGGGCACTTTGGATTGCATGGCATGCGCGAGCGTGCCAAAATTGTGGGCGGGCAGCTGGATGTCTGGAGTGAGCTCGATTCTGGCACGGAGGTTGAGCTAAGCATCCCTGCGTCCAGGGCTTACGCGACTTCGTCTGCCCGACGTTCCTGGTCGTCTGGGAAAGGGAGTGAGATGAAGTCATGAGCGGCGCTCCCAGCTCGATTCGGATTATGGCGGTCGACGACCACCCCCTCCTTCGTCAAGGGATTGTTGGCCTCGTCGCTGATCAATCAGACATGAAGATGGTCGCCGAAGCCTCAAATGGGCGCGAAGCAATCCAGCAGTTTCGCACTCACCGTCCAGACGTCACTCTGATGGACGTGCAAATGCCGGAAATGAACGGCGTCGATGCAATGGTCGCAATTCGCGACGAGTTTCCCGAGGCACGAATCATTGTGCTGACTACCTACACCGGCGATGTCCAAGTTTTGCGCGCCCTCAAGGCTGGCGCACGAGCTTATCTGCTAAAGAATAGCTTGCACAAGGACCTTCTGGACACGATCCGGGCGGTCTATTCCGGGAAAAAGACAATGTCCCCAGAGGTA
>DATNKA010000543.1:0-15983 GCA_035603655.1 Candidatus Acidiferrales bacterium
CTCGGCCACGTCACCACTAATCGCCCGGCGGGATTGTAGTCGCCAAACAGTACGTCTGCCAGAGCGTTTCCTTCCTCCTGGCTGTTGTGCGCCATGTGCACAATCGCCGGTGCATGCTCTACGGTCCACGGGATGGCAAACGGAAAACTTGAAATCATCACGACTACGGTGCGCGGGTTCACCGCCAGGACCTGCTTTACCAGTTCTTCCTGCTCCAGCGTGATGGTTTTGCGGTCGATGGCTTCTTTCCCATCGCTAGGCAGCGGACACATGGCCCATCCCGCGTTGCAGGTGGGATGATTGCCGACGACTACGATCGCGACGTCAGCCGCACGCGCACTCTTTACGGCCTCTCCCGACGAATTATCGTGTGCGAAGTTTACCTTGACCCTGCTACCCAGCCTGTTCCTGATTCCATCGAGCGGGCTCACGGCATACGGCGGCGTACCACTGTACCAGTCGAGCGCGACCTGATCGGCGTAGGCCCCAATCACCGCCACTGCCTTGAGTTTGGTCCCATCGAGCGGCAATAACCGCTGCGAATTCTTGAGGACGTCATTCTTCAGCAACACGATCGATTCCTGTGTGATCTTACGGGCGAGGGCTCTGTGCTCTTGGTTGTCCCAGGCGGGAATCGTTCCCCTGATTTTCGAATAAGGGACAACATCCGGTGGATCGAGCAAACCAAGCCGGATCATTACGCGATACACTCCGCGCAGGTTTTCATCGATCTCTGAGAGATTCACAAATTTCTTCTCGACTGCTGCGCTTGCCCCGTCGCGATACCGGTCGAGAAATTGATTGATGCCCGCATGGATGGCGCCGGCGGTGGCTTGGTTGATCTCGGGAAAATATTTGTGCTGCGTGACCATGTTGGTGAGCGCGCCGGCATCGGTGCAGATGATTCCGTCGAATCCCCATTCCCGCATTGTTATGTCGCGCAAAACCGGCTGCGCGGCCATGGGAATTCCGTTGTAGGCATTGTAGGCGGTCATGTAGGCTCGCGAACCGCCGTCCATTACCCCCATGCGAAATGGCACTGAGTAGTATTCGCGCAGCAAGCGTTCGTCAAAGTCCGACGAGGAACCGCCGCGGCCGTCTTCATTGCTATTGGCCAGGAAGTGCTTCATGAGCGACGCGGTCAGCCAATAATGCGGGTCGTCACCTTGCAGGCCGCGGACGAATGCGACGGTCATCGTTCCGGTAAGATAAGGATCTTCTCCGTACGATTCTTCGCTGCGCCCCCAGCGCGGATCGCGCGCCAGGTCCGCGTTGGGAGCGCGGACGACGATGCCCTCCCGGCGATGTTGTTCTCCTCTGGAATTTGTGGTGCGCAAATCCTCGCTCTGAAAAATATAGCGGGCTTCATAGCCTTCGATGGCCGCGGCCTTCTGCAGCAGATCGGGATCCCAGGTTTCACCGAGTCCTACGGACTGCGGAAACTGCGTGGTCGGCAACGGCTTGAGGCCGCGCCCTTCCCACCCGCCCGGGCCGCCGTAAGCAATACCGTGCAGACCATCGATGTGTCCCGAGCCGCGAATTCCCAAGCGCGGCACATCAGGAGTCGTGCTGAGCGCGCTGATCTTTTCTTCCGCGCTCATCAGCGAGAGGATGTTATCGATGCGGGCTTCAATGGGCAGGCTTGGATCCTGAAACGGGTACTGATACTGCTGAGTCCAGGCCAGGCTTGCGATCAGCGGAACCAAAGCAAAGGCCACTCGGTTCACATTCATCGATCCTCCTCCCGTCAACGGTCAGCGCTTATCGAGAGCCACGGCGACCCCGTACGGCGGCAGATCGACCGCGTCTGCTTGCCTGCCATCGAGCACCAGCTGCATGGAATGAGGCAGCGTCACTCGGCGGGTTTCCGGCGCGTAGTTGGTCAGAACGAATACCTGCTTGCCTGGACCGACCCGTCGGCTGACCTCTACGCCTTCCGGCACTGCTCCGAACACTGGCGTGACATCCGATTTTTGCGTCATCCATTCGGCGGCTGTCGCCATCAGCTTCTCGTCCAGCACCGCGCCGATGTAGGTGATCCGGCCCTTCCCGTAGGCGCGAGTGATGATGGCAGGCTGGTCGTCGAGCCATCCGTTGCTCCGGCCATACTGCAAAAGAACTTCGCCCCCAAGAGCCTGACTCTTCAGTTGCTCGGCCCAGATGCTGGCTTCTCCGCTCCCCCAGGCACCGGAAACAGGGACATTTTTTTCGAGCGCGTAGTATTGCTCCACGCGCGCGCCCAGGGCGTCGACGAGGAATCCCGGCTGTCGCTGCGGCAGGAGGGCGTTGAATTCATCTTTCATGCCGGAGCGCGGGCCTAGAACTAAATGTCCGCCCTGGCGCACATATTCCAGCAGGTGATCCGCCAGATCTTTGGGGAGCACGTTCAGGCTCGGTGCGACCACGAGTTTGTAGCTATCCAGGGGAGCGTAGGCACCGACCAGATCGACGGATTGGGAAATCTGCCGCAGTACGCGGTAATAGGTCTTCAGCAGCTCGACGTCGTCGTACTTTTGGGTGTGCTTCTGAAACTGAAGGGCCCAGTGGCTGTCGTAGGAGAACAGCAGTGCCACTTGCGAGACAGGCGCGGTGTCACGGAAACTGCTCTCCACCCTTGCGAACTCGTGCGCCGTCTGGCTGACCTCGTCGTAGAACGGAACCGGTGTGCCGTCGGGGCCAATGAGAACACCGTGAAGTTCTTCCTGTCCGTTGAGCGCGCTACGCCACTGCCAGTAGTTGACGTCATCGGCGCCGTGGCCGACGGCCTGCCAAGCCATGGCACGTGCCTCTCCGCGATTCAGGAAATTGTTGAGAGCGGACCAATTCACGGCGCCGGGCTGGGTCTCCATCACCCAGAAGTTCTGGCGCTTGAAGCCGCGCGTCAGGTCATGGGTAAGGCCGTTGTAGGCGGGGTCGACGTGTCCCGAGCCGACGTAGTCATCCCAAGACGCGAAGGTGAGCGGCTCTGTGATCGTGTAGTGATCGAATCCGTCGAAGAACCCCATAAAGTTGCCGGTGATGAATTGGCGCGGCTCGGCGTGTTTGCGGATCGCGTCAATCTGATTCTGCTGGTAGGACGTCCAGGTATAGGTGACGAAACGTTTCCAATCGAGCATCAGGCCGGGATTGTGTTCGCCGATTGGAATCGGGATTTCTCCCCAGTTGTCGTAGGTTTGGCTCCAGTATGAGGTCGTCCAATGGGTATTCAGGTTGTCGAGCGTTTCGAATTTCGTTTTCAGCCAATCCTGAAATTGCCGGCGGGTGCCATCGTCGAAGGACATCAATGCATACCCGTATTCGTTGTCGATCTGCCAGCCCACAACCTCGGGATTATGTCCAAAGCGGATTGCCATCTGCTCGGCTATTTGGCGGCAGAATTCCCGATAACGCGGTGAACTGGCCGAGGCGTGCGCGCGGTTGCCATGGGTAACGCGTTGTCCGCTCGGCTCCGCGCGTAGGGTGTCGGGATACTTTTGCGTGAGCCACGCGGGCGGGGTCGCAGTGGGCGTTCCGAGAACGGAAACGATGTGATGCTTGGCCGCTAGATTGATGGCGCGCTCCAGCCAGTCGAAATCATAGTGACCTTCGGAAGGCTCCATGCGGCTCCAGGCAAACTCGGCGATGCGGACGACCTTCAGGTTGGCGGCTTCCATAAGACGCAGGTCTTCTTCCCAGCGCGATTCGGGCCACTGTTCGGGATACCATGCGGCGCCCATCAGAATCGCGTTCTGGCTCGGAATTTGCGTGGGGATGGGCGCGTGACGCGGCACCGGGGATTGGGCCAACGCGGCGCTGGCAAGAATGAGAACAAGACACGAGAGGGTATGGAAAGGTGAGGGAGACATAGACGGCTCCATTCTTGATCGCTTCTAAAAGGGGTGCCGGATTCTTGCACACCTGCGGCACGGCTGGAAGTCCACGCCCCTTCAAAACAAAGTCCGAACCCGAATTTGGTATTCGGCCAGCTAGAAAGTTACGACAATTTGCTTCCCAGAGTACTCGACGACTTTATCCGCAGTGTCGTCAGGCGCGATACCAACGCCGTGATTCTCGCGCACGAAAAGGACTCTGAACGTACGGTTGGCAAGCATTCCGGGATACTTGCCCTGCCGGTCGCCGACGGTCAGAGTCTGCTTCGCGTCGTCCCAGCGGAAAGAAATCGTGGCGTGCACGCCTTTCTCATAGTTGTAGTTGTCGTTCTCGTCCTCGTAGAGCGTGAACTCGCCATCCGCGCCGCGGTAGACGCGTAATTCAATCGGATTGGCAGGTTTCTCGGTCGACCACTCGACATCGGGTCCCATGGGAACAATAGAGCCGGCGCGAATGTAGAGCGGCAATTGATCGAGCGGAGCTTCCGCAGTGATCTCACGCGGGCCATTGGCGGAGGTCCCGGTCCAGAAGTCGTACCATTTTGCGTTGGGGAAATAGACGCGGCGGCTGGTAGCCGCCGGCTCGGTCAGCGGATTTACCAGGAACGCTGGCCCGTACATAAATTCGTCCCATGTGTTCTGGGCGCGCACATCGCTGCGAAAATCCATTACCAGCGGACGCATGGGAGTATAGCTCTCGTTGGTCGTCTTCCATGCGAGAGAGTAGGTGTAGGGCAGCAGACGATAACGTAGGCGATCGAAGCTGACGAGAATCTTCTGCGCCTCGGGTCCGTACGACCAGAGTTCGTTTTCGTCGGGGTTGCGCGTGCCGTGCACTCGCAGAATCGGATTGAACGTGCCGTACTGGAACCAGCGCACAAATAGTTCGCGGAAGGCCGGATCGGTGGGACTGCCGAAGACAAAGCCACCGATGTCGGTGGTCCAGTAGGGAATGCCCGATAGAGCAAAGTTCAGTCCAGCGGGAATCTGGCGCCGGTAGCTGAACCAGTCGGAATTGATATCGCCCGACCATGCGGTAACGGCGTTACGCTGCGATCCGGCGAAGGCGGAGCGCGAAAGAATATAAACGCGCTTCTTGTCTGACGCTGCGCGCTGGCCCTCGTACACGGCTGCGGTGTCGAGCAGAGGATACGCGTTTACGTATCGATCGCCGCTGCCGATTGCCAGTTCGTGGCCCAGTTGAATGTTTTCTTCCTGGCCCTCGGTTTCTGGCTCGGTCGTATCCATCCACCAAGCATCCACCCCGATCTTGAACAGTCCTTCGTCGACCTGATGCCAATAAAATTTGCGCGCGTCCGCGCTGGTCGCGTCGTACACCGCCATGGCATCGGTGTGGTAGGGCGGCTTGGCGAATTTGAACTTGTCGATGAACCAACCCTTGTTGTCCATGAGGTCGTAATTAGCCGATCCCGGTTCGAAGAAGGGCCAGATGGAAATCATGAGGTGGAAGTTCTCGCGGTGCAAGCGCCCGACCATCCCCTTGGCATCGGGATAGTTCTTATTGAAAACGAATTCGCCCTTGCGATTCCACCAGAACCAGTCCTGCACGATATTGTCGGCGGGGATATGCAGTTCACGATATTTTTGGGCGACGCCCAGAATCTCCTCTTGCGATTTGTAGCGGTTCTTGCTTTGCCAGAAGCCATAGGCCCACTTGCCGAACATTGGCGCCGGTCCGGTGAGTTCGCGGTAGGCGGCGATGACCTTATCGAGATCGGGGCCGTAGAAAAAATAGTAGTCGATGACGTCAGCGACTTCGGAGCTAATGTAGAGATAATTGGCGAAGCGGTTGTTGAAACGGCTGCGGGAATCATTGTTCCAGAAAATCCCATAGCCGTTGCTCGACACGAGAAAGGGCACGGCGATGTTGGAGTTGTCCTGAGAGATGTCGACGGATTCGCCGCGGTAGTTCCACACGCCGGCCTGATGCTGTCCGAGTCCGTAGAAGGCTTCGTGCGAGCCGTAAATGTTCACAAAGGACTCGGCGCGATAGGCATTCTCGCCGTTTACTTTTACCGGCGTCAGGCTCCGGGTTGCTTCCTGCACCAGTCTGGTGCCGCCGAGGTCGCGATAGGTGATGGCACCGTCCTTGCGAGTGACGGCAACTTTCAACTGCGTGGTGGTCAGCGTTACTTCGTCGTCGTTGGTTTGCATGGCGAATTTCGCGGCTGGCCAACTTGTCTTGATGACGACGGGATCGGGACGGCTCAGCGGGAAAGAAGAAGTCGGCGAGTAGAGCACATGCATGATCGAGTCCGAGCATACCTGCAGTCGAAGCACCCCGGACTTCATGGTGAAGCTCACACCGTCGGTTTGTGGCTGGATTGCAACCACTGGGTTCCTAGGCATCCATTGCGCGAGCGCCGGCGACACAAGCTCCAACACAAAGAGGACCACCAGGAAAACGCGAGGAACCGAGTTTCTGTCTCGCATAATTAAAGGCCTTGGGGAGATGAGGTTCGTGGAGCGCGAGCTTGCATCCAACCGGACTCGTCGCGGCACTCGCAGAGGGGCTGGCCAGCAATGAACGGAATCGATTCCGATAGAGTCCGACAACATTGTCGCAGCTCACTGTGTCACTTTACGGCCGCCATTGTCAATCGGCAGAGGGCGGTTAGACAGAACCGTTCCCACGGCGTAACTATTTTAGTATTGCGGCATTGCAGCCGATAGAATGGCGTCAATTTGCTTCCTGGTTTAGCTTTCTCGAGTGCAAATGTTTCCCTGATGGAGTCCGCTTCCGCTTTCTTACGAAGCCGAAAACGATTACGTTAGCCCTCTTTGGTCCGGGTCGCGGAGAACCGCGCGCAAGGATACGGTTGGCAGCCCCAAGGAGCGATCGTCCGCTTCCCTGCCCCCTGATGCAATTGTGAGCTTTGCTCCTATCCGGTGACTGGTCGAGCCGCAGACTCCGCGCCAGCACGATTCGAGATCTCGCGAAGTGCCGGATAGATTCGCCGGTAGGTGAGGTAGGCGGCATCGAGAATTGCAGAGCTTTTCGCCTCAGGCTGGATTTTGTGGGCGGTTTCGACTACGGCATCGCAGGCTTCATCAACGCTTTGCCAATGTCGAGCACCGGTTCCGGCGAGGATCGCAGCTCCGTACGCCGCACCCTCCTCGGCCTGCCCGACTTCGACCGTATGTCCGTATACGTCGGCCTGAATCTGGCGCCAAAGGACGGATCGGGCGCCGCCGCCTCCCAGGCGAATGCGATCAATCGGAACTTTCACTTCGCGCAAGACCGTGAAGCTGTCGCGCAGGCTGAACGCAACGCCTTCCAGAATGGCGCGGATCACGTGGGCGCGAGTGTGCGAGGAAGAGAGACCGACAAGCGCGGCGCGCGCATTGGGATCGCGATGGGGTGTGCGTTCACCCATCAGGTAGGGCGCCCAAAAGAGGCCGTCGGAGCCGGGTGGCGCCATTGCGGCTTCCTCGCATAGTCGCTCGTAAGGATCGCGCACATCATCGGATGCGACCGGCGCGGCACCGAAGCGGTCGCGGAACCATCGCAGCGAGAGGCCAGCGGCCTGCGTCACGCCCATCACATGCCATCGGCCAGGAATGGCATGGCAGAAGGTATGAATTCTCCCCTGGGGATCGAGCGCCGGCCTGTCGGTAGCGGCGAATACAACGCCGGAAGTTCCGATGGTTGCGCTCACGGTGCCGGGGCGAACGATTCCCATCCCAACCGCACCGGCGGCCTGATCGCCTGCTCCCGCCACCACGGGCGTTCCTGCCCTCAGCCCAGTTGCTGCCGCTCCGCGGGAAGAGACCCGGCCACAGATTTCGGTTGACTCCCACAACGAGGGAAGCAGTTGTCGGTCGATTCCACTCCCGCTCAAGACCTCGGACGACCATTGGCGCCTTGCGACATCGAGGAGAAGCGTTCCCGAAGCATCCGCCACATCCGTGGCACGCTCGCCGGTGAGTTGGAAGCGCACGTAATCTTTCGGCAACATGACGTGGCTAACGCGCTCCCAGTTTCCGGGTTCGTTCTCTCGCACCCAAAGCAGCTTGGTGAGAGTGAAATTCGTGAGCGGCGGATTGCAGGTGAGCTCAATGAGGCGTTCTGCAGGAAAGAGATCGGAAAGAACTTTGACTTGGGCTTCGGTCCGCTGATCACACCAGATGAGGGCGGGTCGGACTACTTCATCGCTAGCATCGAGCAAGACTGCGCCATGCATCTGCCCGGAGAATCCGACGCATGCAATTCTATCGGGGCGACCTCCGGCGGCATCGAGAGCACGGCGAACGGCGACCCCACACGCTCGCCACCAATCTTGCGGAAGCTGCTCTGCCCATCCCGGCTGAGGCGATCGAAAGGGAACGTGCTCCTCGCTTCCGGAGGCGACGACTCGCCCGTGTTCATCAATAATCAGAGCACGGGTTCCGCCGGTGCCAACATCGATTCCCACGAACTCGAGACTTTCTCCCAAAGTGCGGCAGATCTTCTTTCATCTCCCGTAGAAATGTGGGTCACTGCGTCTGCGCAGCTGCCCAACTCTACGAGAAGAATCCGAATGCCACTAACACCATGCCGATCTAGCCAAAATATTCGACCAACTCGGGCGAAACGCTCTGCAGCCGAACCGCCCGATGCGGGCTCGATTCCAGAGACTGTCGCTGCAGGAAAAAGTCGAGGTTGCCGCGCATCACCAGGTGGGGTGCCAGCGTGACTTGGTAAGAGGGACACTCGCCCTCCGCCAGGAATTCATGCAATACCCGAAACGCCATGCGACCCTGCGTCCGCGGTCGCTGATAAATCGTGGCCGCCACGGCTCGCGACCGGATCTCCGGCACCAGCGCCGGAAATAGATCCGTGGTGATGAACGTGATCTTGTCTAGCATCTGTGCGTCACGAGCGGCATTCAGCACGGGAATGGAAGCTTCAGTCGTAACGTAGATGCCAGCCAGATCGGGGTGCTTTTTGAAGAGTTCGCTGCTTTGCTCATAAGCCTCGGATTCGACATCGTGATCCTCGATGGTCGCCTGCAGCAGCATCTGCGGATATAGCCCGAGCAGGGTGCTGGCGAAGGCCTTTTGCTTCTCGGCATGCTCAGTGATCGCCAGCGAACTCAGAGTTACCGCAACTTTTCCCTTGCCTCCCAGAAAACTGCCCATTAGATCGGCCGCGAGAGATCCGCTGGCCAGGGTATCAATCGAGACAACCGCCAGTCGGCCCGTGTTGGGTGCGTCGGTGGCCACGCAGACGACGGGGATGCTGTTTCGCGATGCTCGCCTCATGCAGGAGTGCATACCCTGCGGACGACTAGGAAAGGTAATGATTCCATCTACGCCTGATTTGAGAGCCGATTCGAAGGCTTCTTCCTCGCCTTCGCCGAGGCGGGGATAGGTTCGATACTCAATAGCCACATTCTCCATGAGCAGCGCCCGCGCTTCTTCGCTGATCCCAGCGCGGACCTCGTCCCAGAAGGAGGTGGTGCCTTGCAGTGTATTGACGGAAACGCGTAGGTTTCGCTTCGAGGACAGATAGCGGGCCGCCAGATTCGGACGATACCCGAGAGTCTTGGCCATCTGGAGCACTCTGGTTTTGGTCATAGGACTGACGCCAGAATGATTGTGCAGTGCGCGGTGCACGGTGCCGGTCGATACTCCCAGCGCTTCAGCGATGTCTAGCAGCTTGGTTTTTCGGTTCATAGCGGCGCTCGGAGGGCTAGCGGCGCGCCGTCGATTTTGGGCGCCATCATTCCAATTTCCATAAGCGGGGAGTTGGCTGTCCGCAGACCGTAAACGTTGACGAAGCTTAAACCGCAAATTCCTTGGCTGTCAATCACATTTGTTTCCAAATAAAATCATGCGCCGGCCTCGCCCGAATTATACGATGTCATCGTCTTCCAGTCGGAAAGGACGAACTTGCCGTCAAGACTCGGCCCCTAGAACCGGTAACCAAACGCGAACTGAAAGGTCCGTGGCCCGTTGAGTTGGTTATGGATTGGAGCGTCTTGAACCTAAAGCGGGTAACAAGTCACGGGTCTCGGTTGAGCGTGGCTCCGTCACCGCAGTCGTTCCCACCGGGTTGTACTGATTCTGAATGATTCCCGCGCCAGCCTGTGGGAACGAGATCAGCGCTTTTCTCGGTACTTAGGTGAACACACTATTACCCAATAAGGATGGTTTATGGAAGGCAAACGCTTCCAAGCCTTGCAGTCTGACGAGCGGACGAAGGCCTCAGGAGAAACCAGTCAGCAGCCTCGTGCCAACCGGGCAGATGGGGACGCCCGGCTTGATCGTGTCTGAGCTGCAGACACATGCGGCGCCTGCGGTGAGCAGTCCGAGGTGGCGGTTCATAGCGTCCTGGTTCAGCGGGATCAGCCAATCCAGCCGGTCGCCCATATTGGTGACGTTCTCCGGACCCGAACCGTGAGAAAAGTGTGCCCACCGCGGATGATCGACTGATAAGCGTTGTAAGCATTCAAGTGCGAGCCGCGGCGCCTGAAGATCTTTGCGAAGATGTCGCCCGGTGTGGCAACGCCTTGACCGGCGGCACCTCCGGTGCCGATGGCGAAGGTCTGCCTCATGGCACTCTCTACCTGGGATAGGCCCCCGTAATGTACCCTTCCAGCTCCTGAATGGTTTGCGCCTGACCGGAGATAACCCACTTCACCAAGTCGCCAATCGAGACCACTCCAACCACCGTGTCATCCTGCACAACCGGCAAATGGCGAAAGCGATGCTTGGTCATAATAGCCATACACTCGTCTATGGGCTGCCGCGGATTCACTGAGACAACCGGACTGGTCATGATTTCGCGGACTAGGGTTTCCTTTGAAGAGCGGCCCCTGAGGATTACTTTGCGGGCATAGTCACGCTCCGAGAGGATGCCGACCAGTCTCTGGTTGGAGATGACCAGCAAGGCGCCGATACCATGTTCGGCCATCTTCTCAATTGCTTCATAGACCGACTGATCGGGCGCTACCGATAGGACCCTGTTCTCGTCCTTGCCCTTCAGTACCAATCCAATCGTGTCAGAAAGTTTCATGGCACTTCTCCACGCAGTCACTTGCCGGTGCGCGAATCCCACACCGGTTTGCCTTTGTCGTCCCGGAACAACAGGGTGTCCGTGCCTTTCACGAGCTCTCGGGCAAGGATCACATCCGACGTTTCCTGCTTGACCTTGGACCCGGTCACAGCAATCTCCTCTCCCTTGCTGAAGCTGATACCCATCTCCTCTTGGAATGGTTTGGGGCACACGTAGATGTGGACCTTGTCGTCTCCGCTCTTAATGATCAGTTCAGTAAAGTCTTTCCTGGTTCCTAAAGGCAGCAGATTTACTTCGTCCACTACTCCTTTGGTTTTCATCTCTGTATGAAGGTCATACTTGGGTAGGCTACTGTCATCTGGTTGCGCCTTTTGCGAGAGCCCCGTCAGACACAAGAGCAGAAACAAAGGAATGCAGAAAAGTCCTTTGATGATTTTAGTTGCCAGGGTGGAAATTTCCTGTCGCAGTGACACGGTCTTCCTCGTTTGCCCACGGAAACCCCAACGCGGAGGGGGAGGTGCGCGTTTATCTGCGCCACGGCCCCAAGAAAAATATGTGCATCGGTTCTCGGGCTGCTTGACAGTTTTCGCGAACGATAAGGCCGTTTACTCAGTCGCTTTCTAGAAAGACAGGAGAATCCTACACCCTCGGAGCTATCTTGGGCCAGACTTTGGGAGAACATGGGGTCGGAGCCCTCAAGTTTCGCTGGCCCGCTGATTGGACATTTTTGCCTTGAAAGAGCTATTTTTCTGTTTAATCTATGCACTACTAGGCGGTGTTTCTATGCCAGCAGGTTCAACCACTAGTGGACGCCATCTGGGCGCGACGATGCGGCAGGATACGTGGTGGCTTGAGTTGTTGCCTATCATTGTTCTGCTCGGTACATTCGGGATTTATGCCACTCTGCGAGCCTTCGAAGGAACATATTACGAATGGGGGCCCTACCTTTCTCCGTTTTATTCGCCTCTCATTGACCCCCATCATCGCTGGTGGCCGTTTTCTCCGGCGCTACTGATCCTGATTTGGCCTTTGGGATTCCGCGTCACGTGTTACTACTACCGGAAGGCTTACTACCGGGCTTTTTTTCTCGATCCACCCGCCTGCGCCGTCGGCGAACACCGGAAGCATCGTTATCGGGGCGAGACTGCGTTTCCGTTTATTCTGCAAAATCTCCATCGCTACTTTCTGTATGTCGGCTTCATCTTCCTCTTCTTTCTTTGGCGTGACGCGTTCCGAGCGTTCTTTTTTGATGGGCGAATCGGAGTGGGAGTCGGCACTCTCGTCCTATTGTTCAACGTAGTCCTGCTGACGACTTATGCCCTGTCGTGCCACTCACTCCGCCACCTGGCAGGCGGAAAGCTCGACTGCTTTTCCTGTACCGCCTTTGGAGGCCCGCGTCATACCGCGTGGCGGTGGTTGAGCTTTTTGAATGAGCGCCACATGCTTTATGCCTGGATCAGCTTGATTACGGTGGGGCTTACGGACCTTTACGTCCGGCTGGTTGCCAGCGGCGCAATCAGCGACTTGAGACTCTTGTGACGACAGAATATGAAACTCACGAACACGATGTGCTGATCATCGGCGCCGGCGGTGCGGGGCTGCGGGCGGCGCTCGGAGCCCTGGCCCAAGGTGCGAAGGTGGGAGTGGTTTGCAAATCGCTCCTTGGCAAGGCGCATACCGTTATGGCGGAGGGAGGAATCGCGGCGGCGATGGCCAATGTAGACTTGGCCGACAACTGGCGCACTCATTTTCGCGACACCATGCGCGGCGGCAAGCTGCTCAACAACTGGCGCATGGCACAGATCCACGCCGAGGAAGCTCCCGAACGGGTGCGAGAACTGGAGCAGTGGGGAGCGCTTTTTGATCGCACCGAAGACGGACAGATCCTGCAGCGCGCCTTCGGCGGCCACACCTTCCGCCGCCTGTGTCATGTGGGGGACCGCACAGGCCTCGAAATGATCCGCACCCTGCAAGATCGCGGCGTGCAGTTAGGAATCGATGTCTACATGGAGTGCACGATCAGCCGCCTGCTCAAAGATGGAGATCGCGTCGCGGGGGCATTCGGCTACTGGCGCGAACAGGGGCGATTCGTGGTGTTTCGAGCCAAGTCGATCGTTATAGCCACCGGCGGCATTGGCAAAGCGTGGAAAATTACCTCCAATTCGTGGGAGTACACCGGTGACGGGATGGCGCTTGCTTACGGCGCCGGGGCTGAGCTGATGGACATGGAATTTGTGCAGTTCCATCCCACCGGGATGGTATGGCCTCCGGGCGTGCAGGGCATTCTGGTTACCGAGGCGGTTCGCGGCGAAGGCGGGGTTTTGCGCAACCAATTGGGCCAGCGCTTTATGGAAAAATACGACCCGAAAAAGATGGAGCTTTCGACGCGAGACGTGGTGGCGCGTGCGATTTATACGGAAGTACGCGAGGGCCGTGGCACGGAACATGGCGGAGCTTATCTCGATATCTCGCAACAGCCCGCCGATTATGTGAAGAAAAAGCTGCCCAGCATGTACCACCAATTCAAGGAACTCGCCGATGTAGACATCACCAAGGGGCCGATGGAAGTGGGACCAACCTGCCATTACATGATGGGAGGCATTCGCGTGGATGCGGAAACCGCGAAGTCCTCCGTGCCGGGACTGTTTGCCGCTGGCGAGGCGGCAGCGGGGCTGCACGGCGCCAACCGGCTGGGCGGCAATTCTCTTTCCGACCTGCTCGTCTTCGGCCGCCGGGCGGGATTGGCGGCCGCCGAGCAAGCGAATCAAATATCGTCCATTCGCATCGACCCGGGGCAGATCGAAGAGGCCGCCCGCCAGATGCTGGCTCCCTTCGAGCGCCACGATGGTGAGGGTCCGTATGCGATTCATCGCGACTTGCAGGAGACCATGCAGAATCTGGTCGGCATCTTTCGTAATAAAGAAGACCTGATTCGTGCATTGGAGGAGCTTGAGAAATTGAAAGAGCGGGCGGGACGTGTCAGCGTCGAAGGCTCGCGATTGTTCAATCCGGGCTGGCATCTGGCGCAGGACTTGACGGCGATGCTGACCGTTTCCGAGGCAGTCGCGCGCAGCGCACTGGCGCGAGAAGAGAGCCGCGGAGCCCACAGCCGGATTGATCATCCTGGCCTCGATGCAAGTTGGGGAACGAAAAATAACGTAACCGTCCGCCAGGGAAGCGCAATGACGCTTCGCCAATCAGCCGTGCCGGAGTTGCCCAACGACTTGCAGCAACTGGTTGCGGAAGAGAAATAGCAGAAAAGAAAATAGTAATAGTAAAGAGTGGAGGCGCGATGGCGGAAGCAATCTTTGAGGTGTTCCGGGGAGACCGCCAAGGTGGGCAACCCGTCACGTACCGCGTCCCGATTGCCCCGGGGATGGTCGTGTTGGACGCGCTCCACCATATCCAAGCGCACCAGGCGCCCGACCTGGCGGTGCGCTGGAATTGCAAGGCCGGCAAGTGCGGCTCGTGCTCGGCGGAGGTCAATGGCCGGCCGCGGCTCACTTGCAAAACCCGTATGGACGCGCTTCCCCTGGACAAGCCCATCACGGTTCAACCCATGAAAGCGTTTCCGGTGGTCAAAGACCTGGTCACTGACGTTTCCTGGAATTACCGCGTCAACAGGACAATTCCGCCGTTCGAGCCCCGCCCCGGCGCCGAGTGGAAAATGTACCAGGCAGATGTGGACCGGGTGCAGGAATTTCGCAAATGCATTGAATGCTTCTTGTGCCAGAATGTGTGCCACGTGCTCCGCGAGCACGAGGAAATGGACCATTTCGGGGGACCGCGGTTCTTCGTCCGGGTCGCGGGGCTCGAGATGCATCCTCGCGATTCGAAATCCCGCACGCGCATGCTCAAGCAAGACCTCGGCCTCGGTCTGTGCAACATCACCAAGTGCTGTACGGAAGTGTGCCCCGAGGAGATTCACATTACGGATAATGCGATCATTCCGTTGAAGGAGCGTGTTGTCGACGAATTTTACGATCCTGTGCTCATGCTGGTGCGGAAGATTCGAGGGGCAAAATAAAGTATGGTAGCAAGATCAGAATCGGGCTGACGCTAACGGAGGTTCTATGGAGTTCAAACTGAAGACCATCTCGAAGGCCGGTATTCCGGAAGCGGTTGCAAAAGCGGAGCTCTACCGCTCGCTCAATGAACCGGAAGAGGCGGAGTCGATCTGCCGCGACATCCTCGCAGTCGAGCCCGAACACCAGCTGGCTCTACGGCTGTTGGGCCTGGCGATCACCGATCAGTTCTGTGGGGACGCATCGGATCGCTCGGGCGAAGTGGAAAAACTTTTCCAGAGACTCGCCGAGCGCTATGAACGCCTCTACTACACAGGCCTGCTGCATGAACGACGGGCGAAAGCACAAATGAACGTAGGGCGCACACCGCACACGCTTGCTCCACTTTTCGCCGAGGCGATGCACTGCTTCGCGGAAGCCGAAGTGATTCGTCCCACGGGGAACGACGACGCTATTCTTCGCTGGAACCGTTGTGCCCGGCTGCTGCAGAGCCATCCCGGCTTCGTGGAAGAGAAAGAGTCTGAAGCTTTCGACGCTATCGATAGTTCACCAATTTGAAGTCACTTGATGAACCTCCAACTGCTCGAGAACTGTCGTTCTGTCCTCGCTTGGCCTCACCCTTCCTCTTTCAGAACTCGGTACTACGCTCGCGTGGACGGAAGTCGGTCTTGCCAGCTGAGGACAAAGTGATGGTCCTGGCCGGGCTCTCGTCGACGCTGACCATGTCCCTCTAGACCGCGAACGTGGCGAAGCCAGCGGCGGACAGATTCGGGGCCGACTACACCTTGAAGGATAAAGATAAAAATAAGCCCGAAGAAGCGGAAGCCGTGCAGGATGGCATGGCGCGAAGCGCTTCGACCTGATCCAATGACTTGAGCCTGGGCAGGAGATACGCGCGGAAGCAAAGCAGGCACGAGACATAACCTAGAATGCGATGCAGATTGAAGATGGTGCTCGGAGACATTTGGCCTCCTGTCAGATTAACTGCTTCCCGTTCGATGACATACATCAGAGCAATATCCACACCGCGAGTCACGGTTCCCAACCCGGCCTATCGCCGTCGAACAG
>DATNKA010000544.1:0-2402 GCA_035603655.1 Candidatus Acidiferrales bacterium
AAACCTCTCGCTGCCTGTTAGCCGCCAAGCTATGCTGAGCCTACCCACAGTTCAGCCAGGTCTCTGAGGTTGTGTTTGTATGTACGCGTTACCAAGTATTCCTTCCCACCTTTTACTCGCAGCCTGTATTCCCCCGTCGGCAAAGGTTGGATCTCCTCCACGGCCGAAATATTCACGACGACCGAGCGGTGGATGCGAATAAAACCGTAAGGTTTGAGCTTCTCCGTCATGGACGAGAGGGACTCGTGCACCAAATAGGAATTACCTCGAGGTTGCAACGAAACGTAATTACCTTCGGCTTGCACTGCCAAGATGTCGGCTAAATCCAAGAACAGGATTCTACCCTTTGCCTTGAACGCGATTCGTGGCGTCTGTCGCTCTGCCCTGGCCTCCAACTGGCGCAAGACTCGGATGAGGTTTGCAGCATCAATTCGGGTTAGCAGAAACGAAGTAGTATCTGCAAGTTCGTAGAACCCATCTTCTGCCGGCGATCCAACGGTGTAATCCCGTCTACTCTTGGTGGAGCAAATCGTAGCTCCTCGCAGTGGGCTAGTCGAAATGTCCGCATTAGCGTGAGCGGCCTGTTGAACAAACATCTCACGCACGATGGCCTTCTCATCCTGAATTTCGCGGGCGCTCATGAATGGAGTTCCTTCCTCTCGTTTCGACTTCCTGTTACTAGGACAAGTCGGCCCGCAGGTTACTTCTGCCCAGTGCTCACTGCTGAGGGAAAGCTGGATTGCTCTCCGAAATAACACTCAATGGATTGCAACTTTCCGTTCTTGATTCGGAGATACTCCACGTTGCGGAATGATTTAGCGTCCTTGGTGTGGCAAAGATACTTCACAAAAGCATCCTCGGCGCCAGTGGTGACTCGCTCCAGGTCAAAATGTCCAATGAAATCGATCTGTGTTTCCCAGCATCGCGTTTTGAACGTGCTCTTGCTGATGTGGTCGTCGCCGGCCGCGCTGCTAAAGGTGAAGTTATCGGCGAGCAGGTTATCGAGCGGGCCCCAGTCTTTCTTTTCCCATGCCGCGTACCACTTCCGGACTATCTCTTCGTTCGCTAAGTTCTGCCCTCCAGATGCGCTGGCATTTGCCGGTCCCGCCAGGCTCACGGCAGCAACCAGCGCGCCGGTTCCCCTTGCGAGAAGATTCCTGCGCGACATTGTGGTCTTTGTCATCGTTCGTTTCTCCTTTTCATGATGCACTTTGAAGCGCTTACCCCGATCCCATGGAACTCCTTGTCGGGACATACGAACTGGTTGGTATGTTCAAGTGACTACCTCTACAAGGTCGATGCGGCCCACCCTGTTTCTAGTTGTCCGCGGGCCGAAGAGACCTTAGCCAGCCCACGATATTTCTGATTCCCACGTTCCACAGCTTCGCATCCTGGGCGTTCTTTGCCAACACTTCGTAGCCCTCGACCATCGCTATCAGAAAGCTCGCCGCCTCTTCCGGAACCAAGTCGCGGCGCACTGTTCCCTGCGATTGCCCCCTCCGCAAAGTCACGGCAATGCCTTCTTGCCAGGCATCGAAGATTCTCTCCAATCGCTTGCGGAATTGTTCGTCGAGTTGAGACATCTCCTGGGTCAAATTAACCAGTGGACAACCGGCCTTTACATCTCTGGGCCGATGGGGTATCGCCCGTACAATGCTGATCAAAGCATCGATAGGATCTTTGGCCGCGCTCCGTTGCAGGGGAAGCAACCACCTGTCACGGGGAAGTTTTGCGACGATCTCTTCGATAATGGCATATCCCAGAGCTTCCTTGTTCTCGAAATGGTAGTAGAGCGCTCCTTTGGTGACGTTGGTGGCGGCCAGAATTGTATCGATCCCGGCACTCTGGAAGCCGTATCTGTAAACCTCGCGAAAAGCCGCTTGTAGCAAGCGTTGCCGCGTACGCTCGGAATTGCGCAGCCGCGGTGCTCTACGTTTTGGATGCTTGCGTACCATTAACATACAGACGAGTATGTATGGTAGTTGTCACAGTGTCAAGAGAAGGATCATCATCCGGGTTTTTGTAGGCATTAATCGCAGAACTCTCTGTTTTGGTAGATTCCCGCGTCACCGCAGCCACTCCAACGCTTTGCATCAATTCGCTAATTGCGTCTGCCCGTTGACTGCGCTTGTAGGTTCATTCCCGATTTCACCATGCTCGTTGGTCGGCGCTCAAACCTGTAAAAGGCATGGTCGTCCGAATGCTATTGCAGATGTCGTATGTGCCGCGCAGAGAGTCCTCGATTTTCGAAGGACTGATCCAGAGAAGTTCAATAAATTCCGAAAGGAAGGCATAACATGCTGAACCTCAGTTCCCCTCGCCTGAGCGCACGATTTACGCTGCTGGCGCTGGTTGCTTTATCCGCGCTGCTGTTGTGTTCTGTGGCATTCGCCCAGACCTCA
>DATNKA010000545.1:0-4265 GCA_035603655.1 Candidatus Acidiferrales bacterium
TGAATCGCTCAATGCGAAGATCCAATGGGTGAAGTACACCGCCCGCGGATTCCGTAATAAACAGAACTTCATCAATGCGATCTACTTCCACTGTGGGGGGTTGGATCTCGATCCTTCGCCCACTAAATAGCCGGAAGCGCCGAGTTTTTCAATGACGAGTACGAACAAGCCGCGGCGGAAGGTATAACGGTATTTGTGGCATCGGGCGATAGCGGCGCCGCAGGCTGCGATCTTGCTGAGAACGTGGAACCCGCAACGCACGGCCCCAACATTAGTGGGATTGCTTCCACACCATTTAACACCGCGGTAGGAGGAACCGAGTTCAACGAAAATGGATTGGACGCAAATTATTGGCTGGCGAACAATCGATCCGATCTTTCCTCTGCGATTGGCTACATTCCTGAGCAGGTCTGGAATGAGAGTTGCGATCCGACGGTCGACCCGAATCAATGTCTTGGAACGAGCCTGTTCTTTCTCGATGCCAGCGGCGGCGGCCCAAGTTTTTGCGTCGACTCAACTATCGACGTCAACGTCATTCTCTGCCTCGCCGGCTATCCCAAGCCTTCCTGGCAGACCGGCCTTGGAGTACCGAACGATCAGTCGCGTGATATTCCTGACATCTCCGTTGATGCCGCTGGGATTCACGATCCATATTTAATCTGCTTCGAAGGCTCGTGCCAGACGATAGTTTCCAATGGCCAGACCGTTCTCGAGAGTGCAACCACGGTGGGCGGAACATCGGCATCTGCGCCCTCAATGGCCGGAATTATGGCGCTCGTCGAACAGAAGCAGGGGACGTTCCAGGGGCTCGCCAACTACAACTTCTACAAGCTGGCCGCAGCGAAGAAAACATCCGCCTGCAACTCGAGCAATCTGACTAATCCTGCTAAACCCAGTAATTGCATTTTCCATGACGTGACTGCCGGAAACAATTCAGTACCGGGGCAGGTGGGAGCGAATGCCACTCCCGGTTTCGATCTGGCAACTGGCCTGGGCACGGTGGACGCAGCCAATCTGGTCACCGCGTGGGGAAGCTTGATCAAACTGCCTTCTAGAACGGTACTTGCACTCGCTGAAGCGGCTACGATTCAGCATGGTCAACCACTTCCGGTGAACGTGGTGGTCAAACCCACATCCGGCAGTGGATCTCCGTCGGGTGATTTTTCTCTACTCACAGACCAGTTCGGCGCCGTCTTCGGCGGAACTCTTACGAACGGCAGCTTTGCCGGAACTGTGTCGGATCTGCCCGGTGGCACCTACGAGGTGAAAGCAAGGTATGGAGGCGATGCTACTTTCGCCACGAGCCAGTCCAACGACGTCACGGTCAAGATTACTCCGGAAGCATCCCAGCTCGGAACACGCCCTGAACCTGAACCGGTATTCATTCCCGGTCGTCCCGAAAATGGTCCGTTCGGCCCCTACTACTTCAGCCAGATCGTCAACATGGCAATTTCAGTGCAAGGACTTTCGGGAGTAGGAACCCCGACCGGGACTGTATCTTTCTCCGAGGGCCGACGGATATTGGGAAGCGTCCCGTTGGGGAGTGGCACAGCAACGGCGGAGATCGACAATATGACTCCGGGTGGGTTCCCGCCCGGTAATCACACACTGAACCTCACCTACAGTGGAGACAATAGCTTTCAATCATCCACGCAGCAGTTTTCGTTCCGGGTGCTGCCCTTTCCTCCATTTAGCCTCGTCGAGGCTACCCCAACGTCGATCACGACCGGTGCACCGGCGCAGTTGTTGCTCTCGGTTCACAGTCCGTTCACGCAAGCCGGCATCGCAACTCTTCCCACGGGAACCGTCCAGCTTTATGACAACGGTAGGCCATCGGGAGCGCCAATCGCGTTGCATGCTGGCGGTCAACTAGGAGCGGCAATCGCTCAGGCGGAAATCACCCTCACTTCACTTCGCTCCGGGCAGCACCTGTTGGAACTGGGATATTCCGGAGATTCCAGGTACAGCCCGATCGCCGGAGCTGCTGGTCTATTTGATTTCGCGCTGCCCGGAGCGGCAAACGTTAGCGTAACCAAGGGCACAGAAGCGTCGCCCACGGTGAATCTGCACCAGTCTCCAAGCGTCATTGGACTGGGGCAGTCGGTGAATTATGTTGTCACGGTTTCGGGAGCACATGAAAAACCGGTCCCGACCGGCACGGTTTTCTTGCTGGATGAACTAGGGAATACAGATGCGGGGCCAACGAACCTGGTCAATGGCAATGCCAGTTTCACCTTGACGTGGAATAGCGCACAGAAAATAAATCTGTCCGCCGTGTACTCGGGAGACTCGACCTACAATCCATTCAGCAGCGCAGTCGTGACCACCACCGTAAAACAAGGCACGCCGAAAGTGACCCTGACCGCGGCAGCGCCTTTGGTCAGCGAAAATCAACTAACCAGCGTGAGCGTTTCGGTGATCGGCGATCCGGCCAATCCGAAGCTTTCGCTTCCGTTTGGATTGGTGGAATTCTACGATCAGGTCAATGGCGGGTCACCAGGGCTGTTCGGTAGCGAGCAATTCCTGACCGTCGGAAACGGCGGCAACCCGACCTTCAGCGAGCAGGTGAACCTTCCCAAGGGTGTGAACGTGATTACAGTTCGCTACCTGGGCGGTGGATTTGATTTCGTAGATGACTGGGCGCCAACGACTTCGAACCCGGTAACGATCACAGTGCACTAATCAGGATCGCAGCAGGACTGTTCCTACGGGGTCTTGGTGTCTACGTTCCAACGCACCGCGTACGGCTCGTGCATGACCTGGTAGAGTGGCGCCAGTGTCGTTGATTGCGCTTGCTCCACCGGGCACCATGCACGAGCACTGACCGAATTGGGAGAGGCCATATCCCGAAGAAGAGGGCTCACTCCTGACGCTTGCAATTCGAAAATGGTTGGTGTCAACATGCAGCTAGCTGTCGTTCGCCAAAACGAGATCGTGTCTAGTCATGAAGTGAAAAGTCCGGCCAATCTCTCCCGCACGGTCGTCGTTGCAGCACAGTGGGTAAACCAACACGAAATCATGGCTCGGATTCGAAGCAGTGCAGGAAGGCATCCTTACCTGATCCTTGGAACCAGCTTCACTTATCCGTCGGTTCAGCTCGCTATCTCACCGCCAATGGAGCGGACGATTCGGTCTTCCCGGTCTTCCCTTCCCTTACCTTTTAGTTCTCAGGCCACGCGCCGTTCATAACGTTGGTGCAACCCGCCCACTTGCGGTATCGCGATGATCTCGCCTTGCCGCATGATCCCCCGTGGCTCTGGCGCATCCTTGCCTAACCCCAAGTGTGTCCGCGAGCGGTGATAATAACCCATGTAACTCTTCAGCAATCGACGTAGGTGCCCGTGGCTGAGCACTACCACATGGTCCAGACATTCCCGTCGAATCGAGCCGATCAGCCTCTCCACATAGGCATTCTGCCAGGGACTCTGGAACCCGCTGATCACCTCCTTCATGCTTAACGACCGCAGCCGACGGCGAAACTCCTCCCCGTAGATCTTGTCCCGGTCACGAATGACATAAGTCTTACTCTCGCCTTCCCAGAACGCCTCTACCATCTGTTGACCCGTCCATTCTGCCGTGGGATGCTCCGTGATGCCGAAATGCAGCACTCTTCCGCGTCCATGTTCCATCCAGGAACACGAACAGCACCCGTAGCCGGATCGTCGCAACCGTGAAGAAGTCAATCGCTACCGTCTCTCCCATGTGGTTCCGCAGAAAGGTTCTCCAGTTCTGCGAAGGCCGCCGGGGAATACTTCGCAGCAGCCGCGACACCGTTCTCTCTGACACCGCGATTCCCAATTTCTTCAACTCGCCATGAATCCGCGGCGCACGCCACAACGGGTTGGCCTTCGCCAAAGTCTGAATCAACCTGCGAATCTCGCGCTTGATCGGCGGCCGCCCAATTCTTCCCGGTTTACTGGACAGACCTCCCCAGTGCCGGCGAAAACGCTCCCCGCTGCCAGCGCACCAGTGTGTCGGGATGGACGATGAGCAGAGCTTGCCGCCAGTTCTTCCACATCACCGAGACCGTCATCCAGAACCAGCGGTCTCCCCCGATCAACCGTGGACGCTTTTGCTTGCGTTGGTAGATGGAGAGCTGCTGACGCAATGCAAGATTTTCCAGGACAACGTCACGATGACCTTTTCCGAACAGCCAAACCAGGCGAAACAGATTCAGAAGGAAGGGGAGCATGTCGCTCGATTCTTTCTTCTGGCTCATTGAAAAGTCAATGTGATCTGGACGATCCAATTCTGGCGAAGGACAG
>DATNKA010000546.1:0-5105 GCA_035603655.1 Candidatus Acidiferrales bacterium
CTTGCTTTGACGTGGACTCAAGAATTTCGGGCATAGGTTGGACAAGAGTCTGATGGTATGAGGGTAGGAAAAGTATCGTCAAGCCAATAGGATAGACAATTTCTAGGTAACCCGGGTTCTAGGCATACTCGAGGATGGGCATTGTACTTAAATCTTGTTGTGTTCGTGCCCGTGGTGTGAAAGCATCAGCTATCGTCTCCTTCTAGTTGCGCCGACGCAATTCAAGTTCGAAATCTTAGCCGGGCCCCATGAATAGTATTTCTACCAGTATTCTCATCATTCCGGGTGTAGTTGCATTGTTGCTCTGCACGCTGTTCAGCTATCTTTACCAGCAGAGCCAGCAGGTTTATTTTCGCGCCTGGCAAATCGCCTGGGCCTGTTATTCCATCCACTACGCGCTCGATGCTTTCCGCTATTACCGACCTCCGGCTCCAGTTGCGTTCTTCGCCAGTTCACTGTTCTTAGTGGCGATGGCGGTGAGCATCTTCGTCTCCACGCGGCTGACTCGGACATCTTTCCGCTTTCGTTGGTATGACTGGGCCCTGGCACTGGTGGGAACGGTCCTGGCCAGCATCGACTTGCGAATCCATCTTTTGTCCGGCCCTCTGCCGATTGAACAGCGACCTTTGAGCCTGACCGTGTTCTTCTTGAGCGCCGTGCTGTTGTACTGTTCCGCGGTTTTCTACCTGCACGCTCATCGCAGGGGCTCGGCCGCTTTCAAAATCCTGGCTAGTTCCTTGGCTCTGTGGGCTGTGCTGATGGGCGCCTCTATTCAGTCCAGCAATCCATTGATGGAAACCTTTGGCTCGGTTGGCCACGTACTCGGGCCGATCCCGCAGATGTTGCTGGGTATCGCCATGGTGATGGTGCTGTTTGAGAATGAACGCAACGCGGTACAGGAGAATACGCTGGCTCTATCCACCTTGGGCGCGGATCCGCGGCGGCTTCTTTCCGCCGACGATTTGCTGCCCAGTATGCAGGCGGCTCTCGAGCGCTTGGCCGGCGCTTTGTCCGCTAAGCGGGCGGTCATCTACGTCGCGGAGCGCTGGCGTGGCTTGCTGCCTTCGGTGCAGAGCGGATTCTCGCCGGAATTTCTGGACATCCTAACCAACAGCGGCGCCGGAGAATACATCTGCGACCGTGCCCACCGCCAGGGAGGGCTGTTCACGGTTCGAGATATTGATCAGATGACCGAGCCACTGCCTGTGGGCTCTGCCGGAACCTTCTCCGGTTTTAAGGATGCGCTCCAAAACGCCGAAATCCGCAATCTCACCGCCGTGAGCCTCCAGACCCGCGAACACGCATTCGGAGTGATTATCTTTCCTCATGCGCAACGCAAAGCGTTCGGGACCTCCGGCCCGCGCCTCATGGTGGGGCTGGCATTGCAACTGGGCCTCACGGTGGAAAACTATCTGATTGCGCACGACGCTCACCGCCGCACCCAGGAGTACGAACTGCTCACCGAGATCGGGCAAGCGATCAGTTCTCGCCTCGATCAGGATGAAGTGCTGCGAACCATCCACGCGGAGTTGGGGCAGATTTTCAATAACAGTAATTTCTACATCGCATTCCAGGAAGGCGACGAAATTCGCTTCGAACTTGAGGTTGAGGATGATCTGGTCCTGCCCAAGCGAAAACGTAAACTGGAGAGCGCGTTTACCGAGTATGTAATCCGCACGGGACAGCCCCTGCTGATACGTTCGGATTTGGAGAAAACGCGGGTGCGATTGGGTATCGGGCACCGGCCAGAGCATCCTGCCAAGTGTCTGTGCGCCGCCCCCATCATGCTGGGCCGCAAGCCGGCAGGGGTCATGGTCGCGATGAGTAGGGCACGCGAATATGTCTTCGAACAGCGCGACCTGGACGTGCTGGTGACGGCCGCCGGACAGGTATCGGTTGCGGTGGAGAATGCGCGCCTGTTCGCCGAAGAGCAACGGCGCTCCCGGCAATTGGCCTTCCTCAACAACATCTCGCGCACCGCGATTTCAAGTGACGATCCAGTTCATATGCTGGGCCAGATTGTGGGAGAAATCCAAAAGAATTTCAGCTTCGATCACATCGGCATCGGCTTGCTTGATTACGGTACAAAGGAAATTGAAATCAAGGCGGAAGCCGGGGCAACGGCGCACGCCATGGGCAGACGGATCCCACTGGGCATCGGCATCCTCGGGCGCGTGGCTCGCACCGGTGAACGGGCGCTGGTGCAAAACGGCGTAGAAGGCCAGATTGGCGCGATCCTTCCAGAGTCGCGGTCGGTGCTATGCATCCCTATCACGTACGGCGAAACTTTACTCGGCGCCTTGAACATCGAAAGCCGCAACGACAGCGCATTTTTCCCGCAGGACGTTCTCATTCTCAACACCCTGGCGGATCTTCTGGCCACCGCCCTGCACAATGCTTTCGTCTTTCAGAAGCTGCAACAGCAATCCATCACCGACGGTCTGACGGGAATCAAGACTCGACGATTCTTCTGGGAGGCGTTGTCGGCGGAGTGGAAGCGTGCTTCGCGTTCGGGAAGACCGTTCTCGGTCGTGCTGATCGACTTGGACAAATTCAAGGAAGTGAATGACACCTTGGGCCACTTCGAGGGCGATCTGGTGCTGGCCCGCGTCGGACGGCTGTTGGAGCAAAAATCCCGCCAATCGAACGTTGTCGCCCGTTACGGCGGAGATGAGTTCATCATCCTCATGCCTGAAACCGGCCCGGAGCAAGCGCAGGTTCTGGCGGAACGCTTGCGCCAGTGGATTGCCACGGATGCAATGCTTAGCGAACATCACATCACCGGCAGCTTCGGTGTGGCCAGTTTTCCCATGCACGGTTTTTCCATAGAAGACATCATCCGCGTGGCCGATGCAGGCATGTACGTTTCCAAGCGTTCTGGGGGTAACCGCGTTTCCGCTGCCGAAGAATTTGCCGGAGGCGAGGAATTTGCTCCGCAGCGGCAACAGATCTCCACCTACATCGAAGGATTTCTGCAGCGCGAACACAATGGGCCGGAGCATCTGGAAGAACTCGGATCGATGTTAGTGAAGTTTTGCGGCGGCGAAGAAGACTGCAATGTGCCATTGCTTAAGGAATCGATCGAAGTCCTCAGCCGGGCCGCGGAATCCCGCGAACTTCGCACCTCGGGTCACGGCGATCTGGTGGCGCGTTACACGGAAATCGTTGCCCGCGCGCTCCACTTGCCTGCGGAGGAAACTACCGATCTGGTTTTCGCGGCTCGCATCCACGACGTGGGAAAAATCTTCGTGCCCGAGCGCATTCTGAACAAGCCCGGCCCGCTCACCGACGACGAATTTTTCCTGGTTCGAATGCACGCACGGGTAGGAGCCGAGATCGCCGGCATCCTGCCTCATAGCGCCTTGATGCGCCAGGCGATCGAGCACCATCATCAGCGCTTCGACGGCACGGGCTATCCCGATGGCGCGAAGGGCGAGCAAATCCCTTTGTGGGCGCGCATTATCGCCCTGGCCGACGCCTACGCCAACATGCTCACGGAGCAGTCGATTGCTGCCGCACGGACGCCCGAACAAGCTCTGGACGAACTCTCGAAAATGAGCGGCACCGGCTTCGACGGGATGCTGGTTCGGTTGCTCTTGCGCGAATTAAAGTCGGAGCGAGCCTCTTCGGCTAAGGACAGTTTCTAAGGATCGCGGAAAGAGCCGTCCCGTGTGGCTGGTGCAAAACGCCTGAATTTCGTCAACCATCCGGCCCGGAGTTACTTGCTGTGTCCGGTCAGCGCAACGAGAGCTCAGCCGGAAAAACCCAGAGATATCCTAGTCAACCTGTGTTCTCGAGGCGTCAACCCACCGTAATCCTCCAGAATCAAAGCGGGAACCATGACCATTGGAGTCATCAGGAAGGAAATCAGCGCATTGGGGAGCCGGTACATGTTGAGAAACGCTCTGATTTGTTCCTCGTCAGCTTTCGAATCAACCAAGTAACACCACCCTCTCCGGGTAAACGGAATAAAAACCACCGAACTCAGCCGCCTCGGCGAGCGGAGTAGCCCGCATCAGGATCAGAATCACTTTTGCCGCATGCCGGCAGCCACCCGGCTCATTCTCGTCATGACGCGTATGAGGGAGAGAACTTCTTGAATTACCCATGAGTCCCGCTCCCTCGATACGCTGCCTTCTCATTGCGAAGGCGGCGACGCGTACCGCTCGATGAGATCGGTCACTTCCTCGGGCTGATCCTCGACAACGTAGTGCACGGCACCCCTGATCAAACCGCTCTCGACGTGAGTGCATCCGTTGGCACGCAGACCTTCTGCGATCTTTGGAACAAAGTTTGCAAAAGGCGATCCATCTCCGGCAGCCAAGAACAACGGTACGTCATTTCGCCCACGTTGCGCGGCATTGAATTGCGCATTGGCAGGAAAGGCGCGGTACATTTCAAATACGGCGTGCAGCTGCTCAGGTTTGGCGTAAGCCTTCACAAAGTGGGTCTCAGCGCTCGGCGTGAATTTACCGAAGTGGAAGAAGTAGCTGAAATAGTCGGCTTGCCGTCCGGCGACGAGTTTTTCTGGTAGTCCCGGAACCTGCATAAACCGGGCGTGCCACATAGCGGGATGGCCTTGAATTTCATCCCATCCCTCAATTCCAGGAATTGGCGCATCGAGGATCATAGCTCCGCGCGTCGCTTCGGGGTAAAGGCGAACGAATGCATAAGTCACCTGCCCTCCGAGGTCGTGCCCGACAATGTAAACGCGCTCCAATTTGAGCACCGTCGCAAGCTGATGCACATCCTGCGCCATATTCGCCGCATCATAGCCCTCGGTCGTCGTCGTCGATCCGCCCACGCCGCGCAGATCAATCGCGATTACGGTGAATTGTTTCGCCAAACGCGGCATGATTGCACCATACTCGAACCAGTCTTGCGGGAAGCCATGGATCAAAATGACGGCGGGACCTTTACCCCCGCGAACGTAGTGAAGTTTGATTCCATCCACCGTCGCGGTTTCGGAGCGGAAATCTTTGCTTAACCCTGTCGCTAGCGGACCTGTTTGTTCTTGTGTTTGTTCTTGTGCCTTTGCTGTGGCAAGCCAGCTACTCCACACTAACAATACGGACAGGAGGAAGAAAAATGGTTGACCAAGACGC
>DATNKA010000547.1:0-2151 GCA_035603655.1 Candidatus Acidiferrales bacterium
CCGCCAGCCCGGTCTGGGCGCAGCGTCCCGAGCGAAGAGTACGATGCCTGGCTTAATCAGATACTCAAAGGCTACGGTGATGTCAGACCCTCAATGTTGCAGGACATCGAGCGCGGGCGCATTACCGAGATCGACTTCATCAACGGATACGTCGTAAGCATCGCTCCGCAATTCAGCGTTCACACTCCCGTAAACGCCGCGATCGTGGAGACGGTCCATGCGATCACGCGCGGGCAGTTGGCTCCGGACCCGTCGCTGCTGGAACTAATCCTGCAAGCCAGCCAATAAGCAATCGGGGAGACTCTGATCTTGCCGGCCGCTATTCAGGAATGTGAGTTCCGACTAAGAAGCCAAACAAGGCAAACCAAGAAGCTCGATCGATCAATATCTCCTTACGCAAACTCGGACGTGTGTGCTCGCTAAACTAAGACTATGCAAGCGAATGGCTTCGTATTTTCGGTCGATATGCCTCGACCTTTTTCAGGAAATGATCGGCGGCTTGGGACCACAAAGTGAGCTCCCGCCGCACCGCACCGGGTAGTTGCCAGCATGTCATACGGCGATCTCCGCGTTACGTTTCTCTATAACCGGACCGGCGCGGAACGTTTACGAAAATCAACTTACGCTCTAAACCACTGCCCAGGGTCGATGAGCGATATCGATTTAACGCCAGCTGCCTAACCCCGGAGGTATACTTCTTTTGGTCCGCACTCCACCTAAAGGGGAAAGTCCATGCGACGACTTTCTTGCCTGCTACTTTCCGTCCTGGTTACCTCCATGCTCCAAGCCCAAAAAAAACCGGACGTGAGTCGAGTCTGCGTCGCCACGCTCAAGAACAGTACGCCGCAAATCGTGAATGCGACATGGCAACGGAACGTGCTGGTTAAGGCTTTCGAACGAATTAACAAAGGCAAGGATGTGAAGAAGGGGAAGGCTGCTCCGGTCGAGGCAATACCACTGGAATTAAGGGAGGGATCCGATTCTGAGATACGCGACAAGGATTGTCAATTCGTACTCTATACCAACCTGACTGAAGTGCTGCGGGCCGGCACACCCGAAATCATCATTCCTCCGCCGGGGGCAGTCGAAGTCGGTGGTGTCAGTGATCCTCGCGCAATCCCAGCCGACTATCACAGCGCAACCGTCACGTATCGGATGGTGCGTGCCGGGGAGATGGCAAATTGGACATCGGGTTTGGTGTCCGCGCATGCCCAACTGCAAGAGGAGACGCTGGTCTCGCAACTGATGGACCAGGTTGCCAGTCGCGTGGCCAACGAGTTGCGAACACCCCTTCCCGCAGCGCCACAGTAAGTCTCGGTCCGCGGAACCAACTTTTTCCTGATGATTGTCGAAATCGATTACACGTTTTGATCACGGTGAGCGCTTATAGAGATATTACCCCAACCGACAGATTGCATTCTTCGCCGCCAGGCGTGGTCAACGACCAACATGCCAGTCGATCCACAAACCCCATAGCCCTCCCAGTATTAGAACAATTCCCACGACGTGGAAGACAACGCGTGCGAAGCGCTGGTGCGGGAAAGGCTTTGCGGACCGATAGTAAGTAAACTCAATCTCCGGGTGCGAGAGGACACCCCAGAGACAAAAAATTCCAATGCCTAGCATTACGATATTTCGTTCCGAGAATCTGCTTAAGACCGATCCCATTGCGTGTGCGATCACCTTGAGTGAAGAATCGTCTAAATTATCAAGAAAGAAGTGGTAAATACCACAAGGATCTCATGAATGCCACGCTCGGATTATTCGACGGACACGGAGATGTTGGCGTTGTTCTCCACCCCGGCTCAGCGGCATACGACGCGCCGAAGGGGGAAATACGCACGTTCAGCGGCGGCGCCGAGAACATGTGGTTCACTGCGGATGCCTTCCAGTTCGCCTGGAAGAAAGTCACCGGAGATGTGACACTTACGGCCGATGCTTCTTTTCTCGGCGAAGACGGGAACTCTCATCGCAAGGCTGTGCTGATGATCCGCCAGATTCCGCCTATGCCCCACTACCAACCACGCGCAAGAGCATCGCGCTGCCCTTGTCGACTTTCACCGCTTTGCGGTTGGAGGCCAACGTGACTTCACCAATCGTCTTCGTCCGCCCGGATCGCAGGATTTTAAGGTCGCCGAATCCGTATGAGCC
>DATNKA010000548.1:0-2390 GCA_035603655.1 Candidatus Acidiferrales bacterium
TCGTCGCAGCGACAATGCGAACATCGACCTTGATCTTGCGATGTCCGCCGAGCCGGTAGAAGGGCTGGCCGTCGAGCACGCGCAGCAGTTTTACCTGCGTCTGCAACTGGAGTTCTCCGATTTCGTCGAGGAAAAGCGTGCCCTTGTCGGCGAGTTCGAAGAGCCCGGGCTTGGAGGAATCGGCGCCACTGAAGGCACCTTTCTCATATCCGAACAACTCACTCTCGACAAGATTTTCGGGAAGCGCCGCGCAGTTGATATCCACCCAGGGACGGGTGCGCCGGTTGGAAGACTCGTGAATCGTGCGGGCAATGAGCTCTTTACCCGTTCCGGTCTCCCCAGTAATCAGAACTGTTTCCGTGTGTCCGGCCACGCGATCCACTAGTCCCATGAACTTGTGCATTACGGGACTTGCAAGGATGAACTGAGTCCCCTCGATCGTCCGGCAAATAACGCCGGGACCAAACGTACTCACTCGTGAATCCACAGCGGCCGCAGCATTGGATGCCAGCGGAATGACGATCCCTACGAACGATGCCGGTCGGGACGAGGCATCGCGGAGAAGTGTGGCAGAAAAGTGTACGGAAAAATGGTCCCCCGTCTTTGGATAAGCGACCAAATCCGCGTGATAATCACCGTCCGCAGAAACTGTCGCAAGAATCGTCCGTTGCGCCTCGCGTTGCTGTGCCCCGCTGTTCCTTTCCGCAGTCGCGAAAAGTATCGAGAAGTTGCGTCCCAGAAGTTCTCTGGGTGAATAGGCGAACAGCTGCGTGAGAGTCGGATTGAGGGCAGTTAAATCTCCCTGCAGGTCAGCCGAGAAAACAGCCACGGGGAGCGACTTCGCAATGAGTCCAGCGGCATCCGTCGTAACGGCGTTTAGGCCGCCGGGCGTTTGCGCGCTCGTCACATCCAACGCATCCGAGTTGCGGTTAGGAGTCGTCATTAAGGACGTTTGGGTGATGTTGACACATCGAAGCCACTTCGACCGAGAAGCCTATTACCCGGAGCATAACGAAGGTAACGAGCGATTCCCCCCGAGAAAACCAAAACTGCAAAACTTTGCGCTCCCGGTGAGCAACAAGTCCCACAACCGCCCGTTTCTTCATCCCGTTACTTCGGTAAGCTACTGAGCCCTCGATCCTTGCAATACGATTCGGACAGCACTGAAAGCGAGCCCGAGGTGTGCCGTTTTGAGCCTTAGAACGGGCAGCGCCGGCATGTGGAATCGTTGTGCCTTCGCGCCAAGAAGCGAGCGTGCATCGTGGAAGTGCGACGTGGCTGAACAGGCTGCTGCAGTCAGGGTGTAGATGAAACCAGAGACGGACGGATTATCGATCCAGACAAAGGCTTTTGTCGGCATCACTGCGTCCTTCGGCGTGGTCATGCTGGGGTATGCCCTCGGACATTGGCAGTCGCAGGATCTGATGCGTTTCACGTGCTACCTAGCCGTCGCGGTCCTGGCCTCGGGACTGAAGGTACAACTGCCGGGAATCGACGGCACAATGTCCGTCAATTTCCTGTTCATTCTGCTCGGGGTGCTCGAACTAAGTTTCTCCGAGACGCTCGTCATTGGCTGCACCGCGAGCCTGGTTCAGAGCGTGTGGCAAACACGCAAACGGCTGGATCCCGTCAAAGTTCTCTTCAACGTCGCCGGCATGATGGCCAACGCCAGCGCACTCACGTATATCAGCTACCACTGGCTGTCCGGTAGAGCCGGGTCAAACAAGCCGATTTTACTGATGGTTGCGGCGCTCGTTTTCTTTTTCGCCAACACCTTGCCCATCTCGATAGTGATTGCTCTCACCGAGGCGAAATCAAGCCGGAAAGTCTGGTCCGAGTGCTACTTCTGGTCCTTCCCGTACTACCTGGTCGGCGCCGCAGCCGTCGGCCTCGTTGGCATCGTGAACCGGACGGCGGGCTGGGAAACCTCGCTTCTGGTTCTGCCATTGATTTACTGGGTGTACCGTTCCTACCGGCTTTACCTGGGACGGCTCGAAGCGGAAAAAGATCGGGTCGAGATTGAGAAGCGGCACGTGGAAGAAATCGCATCGCTGAACATGCGAACGATCGAGGCTCTCGCACTGGCGATTGAGGCCAAGGACCACACCACGCACACGCATCTGCAACGCGTCCGAATCTACGCGGTGGAAGTGGCCAAGGAATTGAAACTGTCGGAAGGCGACATTGAGGCTCTGCGCGCAGCCGCATTGTTGCATGACATTGGCAAGCTGGCGGTTCCTGAACAGATCATCAACAAGCCGGGTCGGCTCACGCCGGAAGAATTCGAGAAAATGAAGGTCCATCCCCTGGTGGGAGCCGAGATTCTGGAGCGCGTTGCATTCCCTTATCCCGTGGCTCCAATCGTACGTTCGCATCATGAGCGGTGGGAC
>DATNKA010000549.1:0-3588 GCA_035603655.1 Candidatus Acidiferrales bacterium
GCCCCCCCGCCGTTGTTTCCGCTTTGCGGCGGGCCAGTGTCGGTATTCTTGTTGATCTCATCCCCTTCCATGATTTGCTGAACTTTCTCGAATCCTCGCGGACTGAGTACCGAAGAGAGCAAAGCCATGGCTGCAGCGCGCTGAGTGGCACTCATCTCTTTCAGGTTGATTCCACTGCGCGGGACCATCACTATCGGGAAATTCGACCAATTCGCTCGCTGCTTGGCGTCGTCAAAGGCGAACAGAACTCTTTGCCGTTGCTTGTCGTTCAAGGTCGACAGGAAAGTATTCGCAGCGCTCACGATTCGTGAAGTTGCACTCTGTGCTTGGAGAGTCATCAGCGATGCATAGAGCAGGGCTAAAACGGTTCCCGTGCGGGCTGTTTTCCTCGAAAAAGAGATCATCTCGTTGCTCCTTCCAGCGATGTGAAATTTCATGCTTACGTACCGGACTTGTCGGGGCCTGCAAGAGCCGCTGTGGTCGAACCCGGCAATTTATCGGCGTGCGCCTGCAACAAAGAAACCTGCCACATTTCGGTCGTCGAAACCTCCTGACTGAAACCAGGCATTCTCGTTTGGCGGAAGCCGTTCGTTACTTTCCAATAAGTTTCGCCGGGTTCATCGTCCGTTACGCCCTTACCCTTGAAGAGATGTGGTGGGCGTGGAAATTCGCCTTTGGCAATTGCGGTTTGTTCCCTTCCGGGAACTCCGTGACAGACCGCACACTGCTGAATGTAGACGTGGGCGGCGGCAGTCAGATCCGCTTCGTCGGCCTGGACGGGCACTTGTGCTGGCGTCTCCTTTTCGATGCGGGAATGTACGGCCATCCGAGCGTACGTTCTTTCGAAGACCATGGGTGAGGCAGAAGTAGCAACCTGCGCGATTCCAGCCGCGAAGTAGATATACACGACAGCAGCACAAACGACGATCGTCACCGCAACGCCGAGGACAAAACTCTTCATTATTTCCTCCAGAAATTCGAAACAAGAATGACGATCACGGTGTGCCGCGACAGGATGTTGTTGTCATGCATAGGCGCGCCAGTCTTAACCGACTGAAAGACGAGATCCTCAGGCCGGTCAGACCTCACCACCTTGTAGTGACGGACGGCACGCCCGGCTTTGACGTTGGCCGTGAGCTGCTTGAGGCGGTTGATGCGATCGACCACACACCGTTCAACGCCGATCCTGGCATTGCTCGCTTCGCTCTTCGGAGCGTTCCAGTCACCGCGACAGCAGCCCTCGTCAACTGGCAACGAGTCTGTGCCGACGTCGTCCCATTTCAATTCGATCAGTTCACTGACGCGCAGACCGGTCCAAACGGCCACGAAAATCATGCTGGCGTAGGGCTCAGGGATCAGATCAAGCGACTGTTCGAACAGCTCCGGAGTGACATCATGCAGTCGCTGACCCGTGCCAGAATGGCCATGGTATCGTTTATACCCGGTCATTCGAGTAACCCACGCTGGACTCAACGCCAATCGGTTCCTTTCCGATAAAATCAGATCGATGTAAATCCTGAGGGGGAACAATGTCAAATTGAGTCATTGAACGGCACGGCAACAACTGGGAAAATGGCCCACGAATGAAGGTGTAAAAGGCGTGCTAGAATCGCGTTAATTTTGCGCGGGGGCTGCAGCAAGGGGCAAGATGTATACCAATGGAGTCCGATGGGTTCGGTCGCGCTTCCGGTGTTTCCCCCTCTTGCAATCTGTCCTTCTTCTCGTTTTTCTGGTTTTGGCCTCTTCAGGCTGTCGACAGTCCGCCCCGTCGGCTTCCCCAACAACCATTACCCTCATGGACTGGTTAGACAGGGAGTATCAGGACCCACGCAACCAGGAAATCAGCGAGTTTACCCACGAGACCGGGATTCACGTCAAAGTTCTGCCCTCGCCCGAAGGTCCCGTGGAGCAATTGGCGATGTGGAAGAGTCTTCTTGGAAGCGGGGCCAAGATCCCGGATGTTTATGCCGTGGACGTGATCTGGCCGAAGATTCTGGCGGATAACCTGATCGACCTGAAGGACTATGTACCTGCCCAAGAGATCGCGGCCCATTCGCCTGATCTGGTTGCGAACAATACGGTAGATGGAAGGGTGGTCGCGCTTCCGTACAACGTCGAGGTCGGTCTTCTTTATTACCGTACCGATCTGCTGCGTAGATACGGCTTCCGGAGTCCGCCGAGAACCTGGGACGAGCTGGAAATCATGGCGGCACGTATTCAGCAGGGGGAGCGGACCAAAGGCCACAAGAGCTTCTGGGGCTTTATCTGGCAAGGTGCGCCAACCGAGGTATTGACTTGCAACGCGCTCGAATGGCAGGAGTCGCAAGGCGGCGGTGCAATCATCGACGATGGCCGGATCACAGTGGACAATCCGGAGACAGTCCGTGCCTGGGAAAGGGCGGCGCGCTGGGTCGGCTCTATATCGCCAGGGGGCGTGCTCGCCTACCATGAATGGGACACCCAGAATATTTGGAAGGCGGGCGGCGCCGCTTTCATGCGCAGTTGGAATGGTTTGCCGGGCCCTTACCATTTGGGCCCCTCCGAAACACCGAGCGTCGATGCGAACAACTATGACTTCGCTCCGTTGCCGGCAGGCAAGGGGGGAAGCGTAAGCACATTCGGCGGGCACGGCTACGCCGTGTCCAAGTATTCGGCGCAGGTGGAAGCAGCGGTAAAGCTGGTCCGCTATTTGTGCCGCCGCGAGACCGAACGGAAGCGCCTGCGGACCTACTCAGGAGTCCCCACGATCCCTGACTTGTATCAAGATCCTGGCGTACGAGCCGCGACCCCTTATCTCGAGTCCGTGCAGAAAGTGTATAAAGAAACTTTTGCTGCACGACCTTCTGCGGTAACCGGAAAGAAGTATCCCGAGGTATCGCGCGCCTATTTTGAAGCGGTTCATTCGGTCCTGACCCGGCAGAAGACAGCAGCAGATGCAGCGGGCAATCTTCGCGAGCAATTGGCTCGAATCACCGGTTTCGAGGCACAAAGTCCGGACCCAGGCAGGCTTACCAAGCGAAAACTTACGGGCGCTGCCGGAGGCCTCCCTGGCATTGTTCAGGCAGCCATGTCGAGCTCAGCGCCATAACGCGATTCGAGCGAGAGCAAAGGTGAAGAGCTACACCACAATGGAAAACGCGGTCACAGAAAATCCGTCCGGCACCCCGGCGCGTCTTCGGCGCTTGAATATAGGGCCACGGCTGACTGCCTGTTTCCTGATTATCGTGGTTCTCATGGGTGCCGTCGATTTTATCGCCGCGTGGCAATTCAAACACATCGAAGTCTCAGCTCAACGGTTTTATCAGGTGGACCAGAAATCGCTGGCAGTGATGCGCGCGCACGTGGACCTGATGGAGTTCCGCGAGGCGCTCGTAACGCTGGCCAACGCGCAGGACGAAAAAGGATTCGCGGCGGAAGCGGCATCGCAACGAGATCACGTTGTGCAGGACATCCGGCGCGCGGAGGAAACGCTCAAGTCGATTCCGTACCAGGACTCGAACGTCGCCATCACCCTCGAAGCGGTTGGTAGGTCGCTGCCGCAACAGGCGGATGCCTTGGTACAACTCGCAAATGCCGGAGACTGGCAGG
>DATNKA010000550.1:0-8174 GCA_035603655.1 Candidatus Acidiferrales bacterium
CGAGCCAAACCGCTGTCTGCTGAATTGATGAATTCCCTGAGCAAATACCACTGGCCGGGAAACGTTCGCGAACTGGAAAATCTGATCAAGCGCTTCGTCATACTCGGCGTCGAAGACGCCATCTCCGGCGACCTACAGCCAAAACAGCCTGATTTCTTCAGCGCCGACATAAACGTCGACGGGCCAATCTCGCTGAAGAAGATTACTCGGCAGGCTGTCCATGAATTGGAACGTAAGATCATCCTGAAAGTGCTGCAACATCACCACTGGAATCGCAAGCAGGCTGCCCGCGCTTTGAACATCAGCTATCGCGCGCTGCTTTACAAAATCCGCGACGCCGGTCTGCCCTCCAATCGCGCCGCGCGCCGCCCTCAAACCGGTGACTTGCCGCGCGAAGTAACGGCAGCCGACTGACTTTTTTTCTCTCTTAAAGTGGCTTATGAGGGCTGCTCGCTCGCGGAAGGCGTGGGACCTACACTTTCACTTTGGTCCGGCCGGAGAGACGGGGCGAGGGCTTGGACTGCGGCCATCATGCCGTCGCTTCACCCCCGAAGAGGTGGGCCAAAAGCCCGAAAACGGGGCCAAGAACGAAACAATATCGTGACATAGCAAAAACAGATTGCTGTACAATTGCCTCCGTTCCAGACGCGATCGCATTCCGGGATCACGAACGGGCAGTCCTAGGTGAATTATGGCCCAGACCAAAAGGTGGTATCCCTCCCTCTCCTCGCTGCTAATTGCGGGGATTTCTTTGGGCCAATTGTTTGTGTGGGTTAGCGCAGCGGCGGCGCAGGGAAACATCGAGCTCCGGATGCATGAGGTTCAGCAGAGCTTCTGCCCCGACCTGCAAAAGTTTGTGGTAACCGTTGTCGATGAAAATAGAGCTCATCTCGACCGTCAGGCGGTCGTAAAGATCCACGATAAGAAGAAGGACATCGAGTCCTGGGATACGACCTCGAATGATTCCCAAGTAACTTTTTGCAGCATAGATTTTGGAGACTACGAGATTGATGCCAGCGCGGTCGGATACTTAGCCGAACACAAGGAATGGCACATCTCTGGCGTCATCGGCGGCGTCCCGGAGCGTCAACTCCAACTGGTGATGCACAAGGACCCGACGGCTGTTGAATTGAGTGCCCCAGACAATGCCATCCCCGCTAGTGCTCGCAAGGAAGCGAAACGCGCCGTTGTTGCCCTAAGGTCCGCAAATCTCAAGGAGGCGCAGAAACAACTTGAAAAGGCTTTCAAACTCGCCCCAGCCAATGCGCAGATCAATTTCCTATACGGGTATCTGTACCTGCAACAAAAGGACTTCGATAAGGCAGAGGCGTACCTGAACCGTGCCGCTACGCTCGACCCACACAGAGTGCAACCACTCACGCTACTGGGCCGAGTGCAACTCGAGCATCAGGAATATGAACTTGCGCGAAAGACACTCGAGCAGGCGGTGGCAACCGACTCCAGTTACTGGATGGCGCACTATCTGCTCGGGGACGCCTACCTGAAGCAAAAGGAATACGAGAAAGCGCGCGAGCACGCCCAGCTTGCTATCGATAAGGGCAGAGGCGAGGGGAATATTGCGCAGCTGGTTCTAGGGCAAGCGCTGGCCGACGTCGGGCGAGACCAGGAGGGAATCCAAGCGCTGAAGATCTTCGTGCAGACCAACCCCAGTAACACCGCGATACCCCAAGTGAAGGCTTTGATAACCAAGATCGAAAAGCGCGCCGCCGGTCTGACGTCAACTGAGGGGACGCAGGCAGATACGGATCTGGCGCTCGCCGCCTCGGCACCGTCCCTGCCCGAGAGCGCATGGGGACCGCCTGGAGTCGATGAGTTGAAGCCTCCGGTTGCTCCCGGTGTCACCTGCCCCTATCAACAGGTTATGGAAGGCTCAGGTGAGCGCGTAAAACAGTTTGTGGATAACATAACCAAATTCGCCGCTGTCGAAGACATGCTGCACGAGCAGCTCGATAAAACCGGCAATCCCTTCACCAAGGAAACTCGCAAGTTCACCTACGTTGCCTCGATCACCGAAGAGCAGCCAGGCTTTTTGCAGACCGACGAGTACCGTAACCTGCGTTACGGGATTACGGATCTCCCCGACCACATCGTTACGTCGGGTTCCATGACTTTGGCGCTCATCTTTCATCCAGATATGCGCGACAACTTCGAAATGTCGTGCGAAGGCCTGGGCGACTGGCATGGGCAGTCAGCCTGGCTCGTGCATTTTCGGCAGCGCGACGACAAACCCAACCGCTTCGCGGAATACTACGTGGGCTCCCAACATTATCCGATGAATATGAAGGGACGCGCATGGATAACCACGGATAACCTGCAGATCGTCCGCGTCGATGCCGAACTGGTGAAGCCACTGCCGCAACTCGCGGTCCAACACCAGATTGCCGAATATGGCCCAGTCCATTTCCAGAAGAAAAATCTGGATTTATGGCTGCCCCAGAATGTAGACATTTTCCTGGAAATGAATCGGCATTATTATTACCGGCGACACAGCTATGATCACTACCAGTTGTTCTCCACGGACTCGATAGAGAAGGCGGGACTGGTAAAGTCAGGTGACAAGCCGACGGTCATCAAGAATGCGCTGCCCAGCGTCCCCATCCAAAATCCCTGAAGTCCTCGGCACTGATCCAGCCTTTTGTGCTACCGAATCCGCGGCCGCCCCCAAGTGGGGATTTTGCTTGTGTGTGACGGGCACACCTGTTGGTGGCTTTTTGACCTTGCCGTCGACGTTGCTCCTGACTCTGGTTTGGCCGGAAAGGGCACGGCTTTTAGGAAGAAACGAAGGCCGGGTCATCCCCGCGAGCGTGCCGAAGGTCTGGCCTAATTCAAAACGCACCCAAGCTCGACGCTCTCATCGGAGGTATTGTTATGGTCCTTAGGATGAGAGAAGCCTAACGAGTTTGCCAGCCCGAGTCGCAGCGAATTCGAAACCTGCAGTGAATGTCCGGTCGCAACTCGCATTACTCTCCAGATGCGACTGGCGGTGTACGCGAACTTCCGCGTAAAAGCTCCGCTCGTGCCGGCTTTGTGCCGCAACACCCGCTCCATGAGAAGCCCCGTCATCCCAACATGGATCACGTGGCCCTTGCTCGCCATGATGCATAGGTAGTACCCCCGCACCATCGCCACCCCACAGGACAGCAGGTTCCTCACGGCTGAAGCCGTACCGGAATGACAAGACTTTTAAGGATTGATTGGAGATTGCGGTAGTGATGTCCCAAACCACCTGTGTAAAATTTCAAATTCGGAATCTTGATCGGCAGAGGCAAGAAAAAAGCAGAGAACAAGAAAGCAAAGAACAAAAAAGGGACGTCATTCCGAGTCAGGCCGAAAGCCGGTGAGGAACCTGCTGTTCTTCGCCGGCGGCACGAACCGGTCAAGCTCTGCAAACGAAGGCTGCCCACGAGCACTTTCCGCCGCAGTCACATTTTGGCCTATTCGTGGGGGAGCCATGGAGGTTTTGCTATTTGCAGCGAAGTCCCCTCGCCTTTACACCCCCACTTCCCCCATGATAACCTCATCACTGTCACCAGGATAAATCGAAACTAGAAGAGGAGTGCACCAGGTTAGTGCTAGCCAGAGAGCAAAAGAAATCTGTCATTGACCAGTATCAGACGCACGCAACTGACACCGGGAGTCCGGAGGTTCAGATTGCCATCATCAGTGAACGCATTGGCCAACTGACGGATCACTTCAAAACGCACCAGAAGGACCACGGCTCGCGCCGCGGCCTGCTCATGCTGGTCAGCAAGCGGCGTCGCTTGCTCGACTACCTCAAGAGATACGATTCCGAGCGCTACAAGACTGTCATTGGGAAACTCGGCATCCGCAAGTAATCGCGGGAAAGACCTGGGTGCGCCATCCTTGCGCGTTTTTGCGAGAGGATTGGAGGCGCCAAGATACGCCGTTCCCCAGGGATCTCCGGGAATGTCATCTCTGAGAACACCGCCTTCCTCTTGAAGCCGGACAGCAATGAGCCAACTCCCTTGTGCGCATTTCGGGGAGTATTTCGGGTACGTAGGAGAACCGGACTAGCTCTATTGACATCCGCTCATCGGAACTCGCTTACCCATGGCCCACGCGCCTTTCGATCTACGCAAATCGCCACGCACCCCGCGCCAACCCGAAAGCGCAACCGCGCTCCTGATCAAGATAATTAAGGATGAATATGAAACCAGAAGTTAGCACCGTCACCGTCGACCTCGCCGGCGGAAAACAACTCACATTTGAAACTGGAAAACTGGCCAAGCAGGCCCACGGCGCAGCCGTAGTCCGCATGGGCGACAACGTCGTCCTCGCCACCGCTACCGCCAACCCCGACCCGCGTGAAGGCATTGATTTCTTCCCCCTCACCGTCGACTACCGCGAATACACCTATGCCGGCGGACGTTTTCCCGGGGGCTTCATCAAGCGCGAAGGCCGCATGAGCGAACGCGAAGTGCTTACCAGCCGCCAGATCGATCGTCCGGTGCGCCCCATGTTTGCCGAAGGCTTCAAGTGCGAAACCCAAGTCATCGCTTTTGTCCTCTCCGCCGACACCAATAACGATCCGGACGTTCTCGGAATCAATGGCGCATCCTGCGCTCTTACGCTTTCCGATATTCCTTTTCTCGGACCCATCGGCGCGGTGCGCGTCGGTCAGCTCAATGGGCAGTTCGTTATCAATCCCACATACGATGAGATGCGCGAGACTACGCTGAACATCATGGTCGTTGGCACCGCAGACGGCATCGTGATGATCGAGTCCGGCGCGAAAGAAGTGAGCGAAGAAATCGTTGTCGACGCAATTGAGTTCGGCCACACCGAAATCAAGAAGATCTGCGCCGCCATCAACGACCTGCGTTCGAAAGCGGGCAAGAAAAAACGCGAAGTCACCCCGCCGGAATTCGACCAAGCCTACTACGACGCGCTGAAAAAGAAAGTCGGCGCGGATCTTTCAGATCGCTTGGATACAAAGAAACATCCGAAAGCGGAAAGCCACACGCTGGTCAAAGAACTCAAGAAGAAGTTGCAGGCGGAAATTCCCGAAGACGACGAAAAAGCCCAAGCCAAGCTCAAACAATATTTCGAAACTCTCCGCGAGCGCATCTTCCGCGAAGAAGTTCTGGAAAAGAAGCGCCGTCCCGATGCCCGCGGCTTCGATGAAGTTCGCGAAATCTGGATCGAAGCCGGAATCCTGCCCCGCACTCACGGCAGCGCCATCTTCACGCGTGGCGAAACCCAAGCCTTGGTAACCACGACGCTGGGTACCAGCGACGACATGCAGCGCCTTGAAGGTTTCGAAGGCGAAGCCAAGAAACGCTTCATCCTCCACTACAACTTTCCTCCGTTCTCCGTAGGAGAGGTAGCGTTCTTGCGGGGGGCTGGGCGAAGAGAGATTGGGCACGGGGCGCTGGCGGAGCGCGCGATTTCGGGCGTGCTGCCGTCGGAAGAGTCTTGGCCTTACGCAATGCGCGTGGTCTCGGACATTCTGGAGTCGAACGGATCGTCATCGATGGCGACGGTTTGCGGTGCGTCGTTGTCGTTGATGGATGCCGGAGTCCCGCTGAAGGCGCCGGTCGCCGGAGTTGCGATGGGATTGGTGAAAGAAGGGGAGCAGTACGCCATTCTTACCGACATCGCGGGCGCGGAAGATCACTACGGCGATATGGATTTTAAAGTTGCCGGCACGAAGGATGGAATCACCGCGCTGCAGATGGATATCAAAGTCGCTGGCATTACTTCGCAGATTATGCGCGAGGCGTTGGCGCAAGCCAAACGCGGACGGTTGCATATTCTCGGCAAGATGGAAGAAGTAATCACCAGCGGACGCGAAAAGATTTCTGATTTTGCTCCACGCTTCTATACGGTGCAGATTCCGGTCGACAAGATTCGTGATCTGATTGGGCCGGGCGGGAAGATGATTCGCAGCATCGTGGAGCAAACCGGGGTCAAAATCGACGTGGAGGATTCCGGTTTGGTCAAAGTTGCATCGAGCGATCAGGCGTCGGCGGCGAAGGCGTTGCAGATTATCGGCGACCTTACGGCGACTGCGGAAGTTGGAAAGACATACCTGGGCAAGGTGACGCGGCTGGCGGATTTCGGGGCGTTCGTCGAAATCATTCCGGGTACGGATGGATTGCTGCACATCAGCGAAGTGGCTGAGCATCGCATCGCCGATGTGCGCGACGAATTGAAGGAAGGCGATCAGGTGCTGGTGAAGGTGCTGGCGGTCGAGGGCAATCGCATCCGGTTGTCGCGCAAAGCGATTTTGAAAGAGCAGCGCGCAAAAATGACACCCGGCGGCGGTGACGGCGGAGCGGCGCAGGCCGTGGATACGGAAGGCGAAGCGGTTCCCGCGCCTGCATTAACCGGCACGATGGTGATTGAGGGCGGCGGAGATTTTCCCGACGAGCCTGATTCCGAGCCGAACTTTAATCGCGAAGGCGGGGCGCACGTCGGTAGCAGCGATCGCCCTCCTCAAGGTGATCGTCCGCATGGCGGAGACCGCGGCGGGCGCGGCGGACGTCCTGGGGGCGGTGGCGGGCGGGATCGTGGACGTGGCGGGCGCAGCGGACGCCCCGGAGGCGGCGGGGGCCGCGATCGTGGCGGACGCGGTGGTCCGGGCGGGGGAAGGCACTAGAACTTCTTTGGCGGGATTCACCCGGATACGACGAAAGTCATGTAGGGCCACGGCGCGCGAGTCGTGGCCCTTTTGTTACAGCGCCAATGGCTCTTGCGGCGGCAGCCGCTAGCATCGGATGCACGCTGAAAAGACTGGAGTTGAGCACATCTCCCGACTTTGAGATTTCAACATTTAGGATTATGGTGCCCTCGATGCGGGCTTGCAGCGCCAATGGAGGATAGTCGGGAGCGATCTTTTCGATCAGCAGACCTGGCATAGCTCCTTCGGAATCATGGACGGGCTCACGGACTGCCGCTCGGAGAATGAACCCTGGAGCGGCACGACCTGTGCCCGCAGCAAGGCGGCAGTTGCCATTCCCGGCGACAAACACGGTGTGACTGGCAGCGGATAACTACGTAGAGGGCACGGCACGAAATAGACTCCGCTACTTCCTGCTCGCAGAAAAGCAAACCCTTCTACACTTTCCTCGGCCCAAGCGGGTTGCATAGACCCGCCGGTACTGTCCTAAACTCAGTACCGGTCCCTTCAGCAGTCTCAGGGTGGTCTCTGCGTCGGGAGTCGCTCGCGATTGAGAGCGACTCCGCTTCCTTAGGATGACAAATCAGATCAAAGGCGACGGGCCGGAGTGTCCGTCCCACACGATCAAAGCCCCGCGGTCGAGTGTTGCAGCACGAGAATACGTTGTTGACTAAAATCGAGATTTAAGAATTCTAGCTAATGAGGAGGGCTTGTGTACGAAGTGGTGCTGAAGCAGTTTGAAAATCCCGATGAAGTGCGAAGTTTTGAAAAAGGGAGGTTTGAAGTAATTCATGTGGGTGGGATGACGATTGGACGTGCGACGTACGAACCGGGCTGGAAGTGGTCGTTGCATGTGGGCAGGGATGTGGGAGCTACGAGTTGCATGGTTGAGCATGTGGGGATGGTTGTGTCGGGGCGAGCGACGGCTGCGATGGGGGATGGCCGCGTGATCGAGATGAAAGCTGGCGACGTGTTCTACATCGCGCCCGGACACGACAGTTGGGTGGTGGGCGAAGAGCCTTATGTGTCGCTGCATTTTTTGGGCGCGGAGCAATATGCACAACAGAAAAGGTAAGAGAAAAATCTGCTCACTTGCGTGTGAAACCCGGAGGGGGACGACGTTCAGGCCCTACAGCATTTCTCGTAGTCATTGCATAGCGGCGCTGTAGCGAGTCAGTATTCTAACCTTGCGCGAGCGCGATAAAGCTTTCAGATAGAACAGGATCTGGTTTGAACCGAGAAGACGAAAAACGGCCGGTCGTTTGGCAAGTTGTTTGCTGCGCTAGCACGGAGAAGTGACGTCTTAACGTCTCTCGGAGGAATTAATGAAAAGGCAATTTCAGTCGCTGTGGACCCTTGGCACGCTTGCTACGCTGCTAACCCTTGGCGTTTCCCTCAACGCCCAGCAAACTGCGTCACCGACAACGTCGACCGACCCAGCCGCTGCTGCACCACAATCGCAACCGACTCAGCCGACTGACCCGACCGCTCAGCAACCGGCAACGCGGCC
>DATNKA010000551.1:0-30993 GCA_035603655.1 Candidatus Acidiferrales bacterium
GCGCGGTGTCGTGGCTTATGCGGCGTCCAAGGGCGCGGTTCACAGTTTGACGCGGGCGCTTGCGCTCGACCACGCCAAGGATCACATTCGTGTGAACTCCATCAGCCCGGGCTCGATTCGCACGCCGATGCTGGCGCGCGCGGCCGCGCATTTCGGACCTGACTTGCCCGCGGAGACCGTGATGGAGCGGTTTGGCGAAGCGCATCCGATGGGACGGATCGGCACACCCGAGGAAGTGGCCGAGTTAGCGGCATTCCTGGTCTCGGACAAGGCGGGATTCTGCACGGGCGGCGATTATCTTGTCGACGGCGGATTGCTCGCGGGCATAGGTGTGCAATGAACTCAAGAACGGTTGGTGATCCTGTTTGTGTCGCACCCACCGGAGATGTGTGCGGCGAGGGCGCAGTCTGGCATGCGGCGCACGACGCCGTGTATTGGACCGACATTAACCGCTTCCTGATCCATCGCTTCACGCCGGCGGATCAATCGGTCCGCACATGGTTCTTCGAGGAGCCGGTAACGGCGCTCACCCTGACGGATCGATCGGAGGTGCTGGCGGTCGTTCTGGGATCACGCGTGATTTTGTGGGAACCGGCTACGGATACGCGGCAGGAGCCTCTGTTTTGTCTTGAGGGGTGGCCCGCGGTGCGGCTGAATGATGCGCGCGTGGATCCGCGGGGCTCGCTGTGGATGGGAACCATGCGCAACAACGTCAATCCTGATGGGACTTCGAGCGAAGCAGGTGAGAAGGATGGCGTGCTGTTCCGACTTGATCCGGATGCCAAAGTCTCAATGTGGCGACGAGACATCGGAATCGCGAATACTCTGACCTGGAGTCCGGACCACCGGCGCTTCTATTTCGGCGATAGCCTCGCCAACGTGATCTGGCAATACGACTACGATGCCTCGACCGGCACGATCGAGAATGAACGTCCATTTCTTGCGGGCTTCGAGCGGGGCGCGCCCGATGGGTCGGCCATGGACTCGGAAGGATATCTCTGGAATTGCCGTTACTTTGGCGGATGTATCGTTCGCGTTGCGCCCGACGGAAAGATTGATCGCGTCGTCGAAATGCCCGTACAGAACATTACGACCTGCACGTTTGGCGGAGCCGATCGCAAGACGCTTTACGTCACCACGGCGAAGGCCGAGTCGCCCGCGGGAGACCGACTGGCTGGCGGGTTGTATGCCATTCAGACGGAAGTCGTCGGCCAGGTTGAGAATTCGTTCCGCGTATTCGGGCAGTCGGCCGGGGTTTCCGCTGTCGTAAGAAGCTTTTGACCGCTGAGTTCGCAGAGACATGCCACGGACCCAGTTGAAACCCCAATCGCGAATCGAGCTGAAGTCGTCCTCCCGGAACATGCCGTCATTCCTATAGGGGAAATACTTCATCCAGTCGGGATCGGTCGAAAAATATTCGAGCAAATTAAAGCCGTACCACTTTGAATTCTTTGCCGAGACCTTTAGCTTGTAATCTGGTGGCGAAAGCCGTTCTTGAAAATCCAACGGGCAGCAGCAAAGCGCGTGCTGCCATGCCGAGAGTCTTGATTGCAGTTCTCCGGCTCACACCGAGAAGGGTTTGGCCAGAGTGAGTGCGGTCAGCGGCAGCGTGAGCCGATTGCTGGTTCGATTGCGTCATCGCAAACACCTCCATCGTGTGAGGTCAATTCGCGATTGTAGGAACTTCTCGAAATTGTGGATTCCAAAACCTAGTGATCTCTTCCAGTGAACGTCCCTTGGTTTCTGGAATCAGCCAGGCAACAAGAATGATCGTCAACAAAGCTCCGGCGCTGAAGCACCAGAAGGTGCCGTCGGATCCGAGAGTCTTTTGCATGATCGGAAACAGTTGATTGCCGAGATAGCCGACCAGCCAGAGCGCAGTGGTCGCGATCGACATGCCGCGCCCGCGAACTTTCGTGGGATAGATTTCGGAGATGATGACCCAACAGGCCACGCCGTTGCCGAAAGCGTGCCCGGCCACGAAACTCATGACCAGAACAAGAATTGCCAAACCGCTGCCGTGTATGTGATAGAACCAGCCCACCAGGGCAAACGACAGGCACTGCACCGTTGTTCCGGCAAGGATGAGGCGTTTTCTGCCAGCGCGATCCACCAACCAGAGGGCAAAAAGCGTGAACAGTAAATTGATCAGGCTGACCAGGACGGATTGAAAGAAAGCGCGGCCGGTCGCGCTTCCGGTCGAGCGAAAAATTTCCGCCAAAAAAGTGAAGACCGGGGTAATGCCGCTGATCTGTTGCAATCCCGCCAACATGATGCCCAGCAACAGAGGACGGCGGTAGGTGGTGAATAGTTCCGAGATGTGTCCCTCTTCAATCGCCAGCGAATTTTCGATTTCAGCCGCCGCGCGCTGCGCGATGTCAGGGTCGTTGATCTGAGTGAGGACGCGGACGGCTTGCTCGCGACGGCCCATCTTCATCAGCCAGCGTGGGCTCTCTACGGCGGGCAGAATCATGCCGCCGAACAGAAGCGCGGGTACGATCCCGGCGAAAAACATCCAGCGCCAGCCAACGTCGGTATTCCATGCTTCATCCCCCATGCGCTGAATGAGCATGTTGACGAACACCGCGGCCAGAATTCCGACCACGATGCCCAACTGGTACAGCGTCACGCAGCGGCCGCGGACGCGCGTGGGAGCAATCTCCGCAATGTAGTTCGGAGAGATTACCGAGGCTGCGCCGATGCCCAGGCCGCCGATCAGACGCCAGACGACAAATTGGTGAAGGCTGGCTGCGAAGAAGATTCCTCCGGATGAAAGAGCAAAGCAGACGGCGCAGAGCGCGAGACCTTTCTTCTTGCCGAGATGGTCGGCAACTGTACCGGCGAAGGCGCAGCCGACAATGCAGCCAAGCAAGGCGCAACCGGCGGCCCATCCCGTACCGGCGGCGTCGAGATGAAACAATCGGCTCAGATAGCCAATCGCGCCGCTGATCACGATGTTGTCGTAGCCGAACAGCAGGCCGCCCAACGTCGAGACGCTGGCCGCAACGAAGAGCGGTCCGCGAGAATGGGGTGCGGATGAGACTGACGAATGCGGCGGTGAGGAAAAAGAAGTCAGTTTATCGACCTCGGTGCTTGGATTCTTTGCTGGACACGCTTGCCGAAGACTCCAGCATGGCTTTCACGGCCAGGATGAAGCCAATGGTGTGAGCCATTCCCGCGTGCCAGGGAGCCGCGCACGACATCTGCGGAGTGTGGTCGGGGATGATGACGCCGTCGAAATGATCGCGCTTCAGAATCGACAGGATCCGCACCATGTCCACCTGGCCCTCATCGATAAAAGTTTCGCGATAGTGGGGACTTTTCCCACAACGTTGCGCAGATGAATGTAGGCTATCTTCCCTCGCCCGCTGTACTGATCGACCGCGTCGTGGGCGTCTCCCTCGGTCATTTCGGCGATCGTTCCCACGCATAATTCCAGAGCATTCGAGCGGCTCGGAACCAGGTCGAGCAGTCGCTGATACATGTGGGGTTGAAACACCAATCGCGGCTGGCCGCGCATGTAAGGCATGGGAGGATCGTCGGGATGCGCCGCCAGGCAGACGCCGGACTGCTCCGCGACCGGGACCACATCTTCCAGAAATCGCTGCAAACGACGCCAGAGTTCTTCGTGGGAAATCGGCGGTAAGCTAGCCGGCGCGGCCGCCTGATCGTAGATCATGTTCCAGATCATGCCAGCCGGGACCGGTTCGTCGTTTGCCGATCCGTCCATGCCGACGGTCAACGCCCCGCCCCGACCAGACGCCGTGGTTACGCGCCCGCACACACCAGCCAAGCTGAAGTTGTATCCGAGGACGGGAATGCCGGCCTCGCCCATGCGCCGGATGATGGTTTTCACATTCTCGATGTGCTGAAAACGACGCGGACCATCCAGAAGAATGTCATGCCAATGGGCCGGATCGAGGTTTTCAATTGCGGCGAGCGTGAGGCCCGCATCTTCGATCTCATGGCGAAGCTTGCTCAGTTCGGCAACTGTCCAAAGCTTTTCGGGATCGCCGGCCACGCCCCACGGCTCATACTTGCCGCCGGTGGGCTGATTGTGGCGAGGATTACTCGCGCCCTGCTTGAAATAGTCCACCAGGTGCACCACCACGTGGGTGCATCCTGCTTGGCACGCGAAGTCGTAATACTCACGCGTCAGCATGTGCCGGTACAATCCGAGTCCCACTTTCATAACCGGTTCCCGATTCCTCCTCCGTAGTCGGCGCTGAGGATTTGTCCGTTGATCTCCGCGGCGAGCGGCGAACATAAGAAGACGAAAGCGTCGGCGATCGACTCCGGGCTATTGCGTTGCCCCAGCGATACGCGGAGAACGAACTCGCGGTAGGCAGCATTGTCTTCAAAGACTTTCAGTGAACTCCCTGCGGCGACATTTCCCGGCGAAATTACGTTCACGCGGATGCCCGACGATGCGTATTCCAGTGCCATACAGCGGGCAAAGTTTTCCAGCGCCGCCTTGGCGGAGGCATAGGCAGGAATCTTCGTATGCGGGACGCGGGCCACATAAGAGGAGGTGAAGATGAGATGGCCCCGGGTTTTGCGCTTCATCCATTGCGCAAAGACGGCTCGCGTCAAGGAGACCTGCGCCAGAAAATTAAAGCGGAAAATGCGCTCAAAGTCTGACTCCGAAGTCGAAGCAAAAGGATGCAGGCCGCAGCCCCCGGCGTGGCCCAACACGGTATCCATATCAGGAAAACGCTCGAAGGAATTGTTCACCACCTGTGTGAGCTTCGCCGAGTCAGTCAGGTCGAGAGAGTGATAGATGAAACGCTCGCCTGGAATCTTCCAACTCGCTAGAAGCTCGTGAGCCTCGTTCGCGGGTTTGAGATCGACAAGAATCAGCATCGCTCCCGCTGCGTTCAGCCTCTTGACCATGTGCTCGGCGATGGCTCCCATCGCGCCGGTGATCAAAATAACTTTGCCAGTGAGATCGATTTGAATCATGGGTTCCGTTCGCAGCCGTGGCGGCGGTATTACATAATTCCGTGCTTCTCAAATGCGGCGACCGCGCTGCTTCCCTCTTCCAACGCTTTCCTGACAAGTTTTTCGCCGCGAGCTTTTTCCAGCGCTTTGCTGAATACTTCAGTCGCAGCCTCAACCGGGATCACACAAACCCCATCGATGTCTGCAAGGAGAAAATCACCCGGCCGGATGCGGACCCCGCTGATCTCGATGGCAATGCGAAAGTCCACTACTTTGTAACGAGGCGCGGAGTCCTGCGCATACGATCCCCAGCAGAACGCAGGAAAATCCAGCTTGAGGACAGCCTTGGTGTCGCGCAAATAGCCATTCAGCACGGCTCCTGCTGCACCAAGCTTGCGGGCGCGGATGCTCATCAGTTCGCCCCAGAGCGCGTTGCGCGGAGAGGAACCGGTGTTGACGTAGACTTCGTTGGCCTTGAGATCGTCGAGCGCCTCCAGCATCAAGCCGAATGGCTTCTCCATGAGCCGGTTATGCGCGCCCGCGACCTTCTCTTCAAAGACGTCGACCGCGAGCACGGGCATGGCGCGGCCGATCAGCACCATGTCCGGGCGCAAGGCATGAATCTGCGGCGGCAAGAATTGGTGCTGCAGACCGAGCTTATCCATCACATCGCCCACCACGCAGGTAAACAGTTCCTGGCGGATAGTGGAGAAGAGTTCCTGGTCAGAGCTTGAGAGTTTCATGGTCTTTGCTATCCGCTAGTTCAGTTTGTAGTGTTGCAACTTTCAAATGCAGACAGGTTTTCAATCCGCAACTTAACAGCGTGGATTCTAAACCGTCCTGATAGGACCCGGGTACTGCGACACCAAGGAAATCGTTGGTCAGCAGCGTGACCCCCTCGACAGTCGCCTGGGCCACTAAGATTCTGTCGAAAGGGTCCTTATGAATCAGTGGAAAGCCGGCGATGGCAACGACCTGATCGCTCATGATTGGTAGTTCACTGTACCCGTTGTCCAGCAATCCGCGGCGCAGTAGGCGCGCATCTACCTTAAAGTCCTCTCTGCCCAAGCCGCGTTTAGTTGCCACTTCCCATAAACTAGCCGCATTAAACAGAAGCTCGTTTCCCGGACTGTTGATCAAGGCTCGAGCTTGCATCGAGAGCCGGCGGGGTTCACCGGCAGCCCAGACTGGACACACATCTTCTCCTTGCGGGCGCTCGAATGACTCGAAGTTTACACTGGCCGAACGAGACGATATTTACATTCGATGACATTCTGGCGGCTGCCTGCCAAGACGGGCGATGACGGGGAGCGCCGCGCGTCTCAAGGGGTCACGCTCTCCGACTTCTGCTGCGCAGTTGCTGTGATTAAGGAACATCTCTGGGAATTTCTGGAGCGCCCAGGGCTTCAAACGCGGCCCGGTTGAAATTTACAGCGAGATGGAATTGCTGCGTCTGCTGGGCCGGTTTCTTGATCGCGCTCTATGCTTTGCGACCGAGGGCTATGAAGCAGCACAGCCAGTTGCAGGATTGATCGGGCTTGATGCTTAGTCGCCCGTAGCTGGATCGGATATCGGCTATGCCAGAGCCACTTTATATAAGGCGACGAGTTTCGCCCAGGCACGCTCGGCTTCGGCCTTGTTATAGATGGGCACGCCGTCGCGGGTGGGCATATCCGATACGCACCAGCCATGCAAGGCTGAATACACTTCGATTTCGGCGGAAACCTTGGCGGCTGCAAAGGCCTCCTTCAGCTTATCTTTGGCATCCGGCTGACCCTGGTCGTCGTTCGACGCGATCCCGAAATACATTCGTGCCTTGATCTTCGGCGCGAGCAGGTGCGGGCTATTGGGTGTATCGGTCACCAGGCCTCCGCCGTGGAATGATGCCCCCGCACCAATGCGATCGGGCAAGGACGCGGCGGTCCTCACAACCAGCGCCCCGCCCATGCAATAACCCTGGGTTCCCATCTTCTTTGCCTTGTTCACCTCTTTTTGCGCATCCAGGAAGGCAACGTAGGCGGTGGCATCTTTTTCCGCATTGCCGGCCGCGTTCACCGACGCCATCAGCGGACGGAGCTTCGCCATATCGTCGGCATTCTGAAAGTTGAAGGTGGAGGCATCCGTGAAAGGAGCTTTGGACACGCGGTAAAAGGGATTAGGCACGAGAACGGAATATCCCCCACCCTCAGCGGCCATACGCCTCGCAATGGCGCGCATCGAGGGCCGCAAGCCGAATGCGTCGGGCCAGATCAATACTCCCGGATGGGAACCGGTTTTCGGACGAATGAATGCGGCGTCGCAAGCGCCATCCGGAGTCTTGATCTCGACGTCATTCTCGGCTACTTCAAGGCTCGCGGCCGCTGCCGACTGTACCGTCGCGGCCAGGCCCGCACCCACCAAGAGGGCTGCAAAGTCGCGCCGCGTAATGTCTTCGGGATGCGCATCGTTGGTCGGTTGGTTTCTCTGATCGTCTGTCATGGATTTTCCTGTAACGAGTTTATCGCTTTTGGCTACCCGACCGCATCCTCGAACCTCTGGGTTGTTGAGCTCTTAGACAGCGGGCCTCTTTATCGATCGCGACGCTATACCTGCACCCGAAGGTGGCTCCCGCACAAATGGATCATCCAGCCGACAGCGTAAATGTCCAACCGGGCATGACCTACCACAGTGTAGTCAACCTGGAGTGACTGCATCGATATCGCCATCGACCTTTTTGGTTCGGTCGCTGCCCGACCTCCTAAGAGAGGGAATTGCGCGGATTTGTTGGGTGGATCTTTTGTCTACTGCGTTGCAGGTCTTTCTTCGCTGCTGATCCGTTTCCAGCGGCGGTCCGAACCATTTTCCAGACTGAACACTTCTCCTGCTTCGACCATCATATCCAACGTTCGAGCGATTGCGACGGCGGCATACTCGAGATTTGTGAACCCGAACGATCCTCTGCGTAGAATGCGTGAACGAATGTCATCTGTGGACGCCGCTTCGTCTGTCTCCATGACCGCAATACGGCAAGCACGGCGCAACCTTTCACTTGAGATACTTGCTTTCCCACGGAGCTCCGTTTTCGTCGTGCGATTAATCTCGTTGACCACCTCCTTCACCGGTTGTCTCCTAGCACTCCTGGGCGGTTCTGCAACGAGATCCTTTGTCGCTTGCCGGCCCAGCTGTTGCAACTCGTGTAACAGAAGCTGAAAGCTACGCCTAAGTTGTCTCAGCGTTTCATCTTGCTCAGATAGTCGACCGAGTTCGCTTCGCAAGAGGTTTGTTAGCGCAACCACAGAGCTGGGAGCGGATTCACTTGGCAAGGCGCCCATAGGTATCATCGACCGAGTCCTGATCATTAATTATGAACACATTCTTAAGGGTTCTCGATAACACTGGGACAAACAATCAGAAATCGCGGACGACCGGACAGCGTCCTTGGATCAACGCACCGTGCACCGAAACAATGCAACGAGTCGCGCAAGAGTGTTGCACGCGATACGAGCGTGAGAGACAGGATCAGAATGTTCCATCCCGGATAATCCTGCAATTGTTCCAAATGTAAAACCATTCATCCCAATGCTGTGCGCACTTTAAACAATGAGGAACATAATCGCGCCTTGGATTCGATCCATGGGACTACCGCTCAACAGGTCGAGAACTGCGTTGTTTCAGGAGCACAGTGTGGCAGAATACAATTCCCGTGAGGACATTGAAAGAGTCGTCGGATGGGCCCAGGCAGAGCTGGATCTGCTCTCGCTAAAGCGCGCTGCGATTGCCATGCGAGTTAGAGTTATCAAGAACACCATCGTGGGCCTGGCCGGTGTTTTTGGATCCGCTCTAACTGATGAAGAGCTGCGCACCCTGCCTCCTACGCTCCCGGTTCGGCGCACGGCTCGTTCCCGTCGAGGACTTACACAAGCATGTCGTCGGACGTTGATGGCGTCTTCGACACCACTTACAACTCAGGAGCTGTGTCGCAGGATCGAGGAGACCCATCCTGAAATATTGGCGCGACAAAAGGAGCCCAAGGTGTCAGTGACCGTTGTGCTGAGACGTCTGGTCAACTACGGCGAGGTGTATGACAACGTCGATGAAAGAAGCGCTCGAACCTGGCTATGGATTGGACCTCCCATGCAGTGTGAGGTGATCGACGATCATTCCCTTTCCCGATGAGTGCGGACCCGTTTGACGTGAGTCTCAACCGTGCCCAGTGCGGAGATGCGAAATGCAACCGCTGAGAGGCACCGTCCGAAACTGTGGAAGTATGTGTGCGACTGTGCGCTCTCTACCGATTTCGGTAGAAGGGTGGAGAACTTGTGGCGGGATTCTTTCTTGAAATTGGAAGATTATGGTGAACCGGCCGTGATTTATCAACGGTTCGTCACAAACCTCGTGGCACTCGTCCCACAACCAACCGCTTGGCTCGATATTGGAACTATGCGTGCCACGTCATCCGCGTGGGCGCGCCCCCAAGGCTGTCCCGCGCAGCGCGTGTGTGGTAGACCCTGTCTCTCCTATCGATGAACCGCACATAAATTGCGTGCCTCTGCTCGCGCTTGTCAGTTCTGCGCAATGTCTTACAGGTCTGAAGTGGAGAAGGAGAACAAAATGAAATGTTCTACTCGCCCCAGGTTTGTTGAAGTGGGATCACCATCGTTTCTGCTTCCGTTGGCGGCTTTCGTTCGGAGGGCATCAATCAATAAGGGACTGTGCGGTGTTCCGACTGTGCGACTTACTGGAGAGAGGAAGAGCGCGTGGAAGACTAACACGGAAGGAGTGTTGGTTGTTTTTGTTGTCTTGCTGGCGTTCGCTCCCGCATTCGCTCAGACAGGGACGATTGTTGGAACCGTCTCGGACACCAGTGGTGCGGTGGTCGAGGGTGCACAAATCACGGCTCGGAACACCGCCACCAACGAATCGCACCAGACAACCAGCAGTACGACTGGCGCTTATGCGGTGACCAATCTAGCCGTTGGCCCCTATGAGATCATGGTAAAAAAAGAGGGTTTCAAACTATTCCGCTTACCCAATATTCAATTGACTGTGGCGCAGTCGTTGACGGTTGATGCGAAACTGACCACGGGTTCGGTAACCGAAGAAGTGACGGTGCGAGGGGACCTGGTGCGGGACGTCGATCTGGAGACCTCACAGATCAGCAATCTAGTGGACCAGCGGGAAATGGTGAGCCTGCCGCTTATCACGCGCAACCCCTATCAACTTGTGCTACTGTCGCCCGGGACATCGCAGACCGATAGCATTCATGGCGGCTTTTCTGTTAACGGCGCACGGGACCGGAACAATAATTTCCTGCTTGATGGGGTGGACAACAACGATACTTCTGTGCCCGGAGCTTCGAGCGGCGTGCTGAGCGCCAACCCTGATTCCACTCAGGAGTTCCGTGTCATAACCGACAATTTCAATGCCGAGTACGGACGCAACACCGGTGCCATCATTGATGTGGTGACCAAGGGCGGCACGAATTCGCTCCACGGAGACATGTATTACTTCGGCCGATGGAATGGTTTTGGAGGCGCACGCGACTGGTTTAACCCTGCTGTGGGACCAAACGCCGGGCCGATGAACCCTTACATTCGGCATCAGTTCGGATTTTCGGTTGGCGGTCCCATCATTAAGAACAAAACTTTCTTCTTCTTCAACGACGAGATGGATCGCTTCCGCACAACTTTGACCAACCAGGCGACAGTGCCGACAGCGGCGTTTCTGACGGGGAAGTTTAACTATAACTACACAGATACGTCAGGGGTGTCGCATACGGTTCCAATCGATCTCACCCCGACAGGTGTAAACAACGCAGCCGGCCTCCCATTTGACCCCACGATGCAGAAAGTGTTCGCGAATTATCCCACGGCGTCTCAGTCGGCCAACGGCATCTCGGGGAACGTCTTTTTCCCGAGCACATCGGCGACCAGCTCTTACAATCCAACCGTCAAGATCGACCATCGATTTACAGATCGTGAATCCATAAGCTTGCGTTACGGGTACAACCACGCTTACGATCCTAACCCGAGCCATTCCGATATCCTCCCGGGTGGCGTGGGGGAATTCGCGGAGAAGAGCATTACCGAAGGCTTGGCTGCGCAGTTGATATCAACCTTCAGCAACACTCTGGTCAACAATTTCCAGTTTGGCTGGAACCATCTCTACGCAAACTTCTATCTGGGGAAAGCGACCGCGAGCGTGCTAGACGCACCCGGCGGTGTCGATAACATAGGAAACGGCTGGGATTACCTCATGGACCCGTTTACCAACTTCGCTAGTTCTTTGAGTGGGTCGGACAGCCAAGCCCGGAAGACAGGCACAATCAGTTACGCCGAGAATCTTACCTGGGTTCACAGAAGTCATACGTTTAAGTTTGGTTTCGATTTTCGCGACGTGGGCGAGAGCGGCTACAACGACTTCTTCGCGCGCCGCCAACTCAGCTTGGATCCCGAAGTCGTATTTGGAGGCTTTGATGTTGGGATTGTTGCCAACGAGCCACCGAACAACCCGGACCGGTCATTGGTCGATGCTGCAGACGCGTATTGGGGCTTCGCGGTGCAAGACGTCCAGAACCAGTTTTTCAACAAGGGCGGCGCGCGCCAGGCCTCGGACAACAAGAATTTCAAGCAACACGAATTCGATTGGTATGGCCAGGATTCCTGGAAGGTAAGAGCAAACTTGACGGTGAACCTGGGACTGCGGTACCAACTCAATGGCGTCCCGTATGAGACCAGCGGAAACCTCTCGAACCTGCTGCAGAATCCCGGTTCGTTTGCAGCCGGCGCCCCCGTCGTGTTTAGCATTGTGGGTCCAGGATCAGGCCACTCCCTCTATCAGCCCGACTATAAGGATATCGAGCCCCGCATAGGATTTTCCTGGGACCCCTGGAGAGACGGGAAGACTGCCGTCCGCGCCGGATTCGGTATTTTCCACGACCGAACATTTGGGAATGCATTCGGAAATGTGCGTTCCGATCCGCCCTTTCAGGCGGAATACGGCACTGATCCTTTCGATACAATTCACAATTTTCTGGGCACGGGTGCGTTTCCATCCCAAGTCCCAACCCAGACGCCATCGATATCGATTCCCGATGGCACGTTCGCTCAGAGTATCGTTGTATTCAACACTCATTTTCCTAACGCTGCCAGCAATAACTGGAATCTTGATATTCAGCGGCAGTTGCCGGGTAACAACGTCGCAGACGTTGCCTACGTCGGGGCGATGGGTGTGCATGTTTATGGTCAGAGAGACGGAAATCCGCCCAATCCAGGCTTAGTTCAACAGCTGTTAGCCTTCTGTGTCCCAGCCAATCCACTCAACCAGGGGTTCGCCGGACTGATCTCTCCCTCTAACCCACTCGGGCAATGTGATCAAACCGACGTAAGCGGTACCAGCTTATACATAGGTGCGACGCCGGCGGCCGGCTTCAACGACTTACCTTTCAATGCGGTGACCAACAACGCGCTGCTGCAGCCCGATTACCAGATCAACGAATTCAACTCGATCTACCACGGGTTACAAACCAAGTTCACACACCGCATGAGTCATGGGCTCCAGTTCCAGGGTGCTTACACGTGGTCACACGCGCTCGACAACTCGGTCGATCCCCTTGGGCCTGCCGCCGGAGCGCATACCTTTCCTCGGAACTCGCTCAATCTGGCGCAAAATTACGGCAATTCTGACAATGACACACGGCATGTAGCGGTTCTGAACTACATTTGGGAACTGCCGTTTGGCCGAGGCAAGAGCTACCTGAGCAACGGAGTGTTCGGGAAAATCATGGAAGGCTTCGAGCTGAACGGAATCTTCACCGCGCAATCGGGTCACCCGTTCCAGGTTCGTGGAACGTTGGACACGCAAAGGACAGGCATTGCCGCATGGGGTTACCAAGTTGGCGATCCTTTTGGCCCGCCAGCGGGCTCCGGTTGTTCCGCCGGGCCTTTTGCCCCAGGCTCTGGATATGCGTACATCAGCAACCTATGCGCTTTTACCAATCCGCCGTGGGGCTCTCCCTCGAACAACGTCCGCAACCAGTGGTATGGGCCAGGCTTCTGGGACTGGGACGTAACCCTGGCAAAGAGGATGACTATAACCGAACGCATTAAGGCCGAATTGCGCTTCGAAGGATACAACATCCTGAATCATCCACACTTCCTCAATCCGGGAACGGACGCGGCAGGCTTGGGCAATCTGATCGGACAGTCGCAGTTTGGGGTTATCACCGGTACGTACACGCAGCCTGACGAAACTACCTCCGCCCGGCAGATTCAGGTGGCGTTAAAGGTCACTTTCTAGGCCGCAAATGTCACTACAAAACTTCTTACCTTCTTCCCCGTCTGTGTGGGATCCTGACTTGGATGGCACGTTTCGATTCATTGCAGTGCTTGAAGGAACGAAAAAGAGGTGCAGGTCTTAGCCGGTTTGCCGAAGAGCCACAAATGCTGACCCTCCTTTGCTTTCTGCGGGTTGTGGACGAAAAGGAATCGAGACCCGCACCGTGCTCCCACCTTCCGGTGGTCTCAGGAGTTCCATGCTCTGATCCTGGCCGTAAAGCGATTCGAGCCGTTCGCGTGTGATTCTAAGACCTAAGCCGGTGTGCTGAAAGGATCCCGCCTCGCCAAATCCTGGACCATTGTCGCTGATCTCCAGTTGAAGTTCGCCACCCTGTGATTTCACAGTAATGCGAATCTGTCCAGCAGCCGGCAGCCTTGCGATGCCGTGTTTCACGGCATTATCTACTAAAGGCTGCAACAATAAGTGGGGGACTTGGGCATCGAGTGTTTCGGGAGAGATATCCCATATTATGTTCAGTCGTTCTTCAAAGCGTATTTTCTCGATTTCCAGGTAACAGTTTACAAAGTCAAGTTCATGACTGAGCGCGATAACCTGGGTGCCTTCGGCCTCGAGGCTCATTCTGAGCAGATCGCTGAGACGGGTCATCATTCGATCGGCAGCTCGCACGTCAGTCAGCATAAGCGCCGAGATCGAATGCATCGTGTTAAACAAGAAGTGAGGCTGGAGCTGACTCTTCAGCGCCTGCAAGCGGGCCTTCGCAAGTTGAGCTTGTAATTGCGATGCGCGCAGCTCCCGTTGTCGAAAACTCGTATAGTACGACATGACATGAGCGATGAGGACAATCGGCACATAAGTCCCCGTAATATCATCAACGACATTATAAAAAAACAGCGACTGAAATAAGTCCCATCTTATCTTCAAAACGTGGGCGTGGGAGTTCCAAATCGCAGATGCATAACTCGCAGTCGCGACGTCCCAGACCTTGTAAGTCAAGCCCCTCAAGAACACGTGCGCCAAGGTAAAAAAAAAGCCTCCAACAATATATAGCACTACCCGACGTCGCCAAGCCCGCCGCTGAATTGGATAGCGGCATGCTATTAAGAATACAAAGGGAGTAAGGGGGGCGTAGGTAAGTGACTGGCTCAGTTCCAAGATCAACATGTCGCCGAAGTTTCTCGGCAAGCCGCGCGTGCGATTGAACTGATACATGGTGACCGCGCCCGCAACCGCAATTAATGTCCAGACTCCAAAGCTGATCGCCCACACCAGCCAGGTGCGCAGGGCGGGCTGGTCCGGATTATGCTTCGCGGATGCAGTGGGGGTGGCGCGCCCCCGCGGTCTGCGAACTAGCTCGCCTCCACAGCGTGAGCACAGGTTCTGGCGCTTCGAAGCACACTCAGGGCAGAAGGTACATTCATACGAGCATACGTATGCCTCTGCGTCCGTGAGAAGGGGGAGGCCGCATTCTTCACAGTTGGGTTTCATTTGCATTTCCCCTGCCAGCAGAGCGGACAACATTATAGCTGGTTACGACAAGTGTCACGGTGACTCTCTCGCGGATTCTGCGTGGCTCTCGTGTGGAAGGTGACCTTTGTCTCCAATTGTCTGCCCTTCAGTCTAGCCGCCAGCGATTCCTGCTTCTGAACTTAGTATCTTGGAGCCGATTTCTACGGGTTTTTGTAGAAAATGCAGGTGATTGTGGTCAAAGCTCTTGCGCGCGTTAGCGCCGAATTCGTGGAAGCATCCATGGCCGTCGACCGTTGGCCCCCTAAGGCGAGTTATCGGTCCCAGTGATACGAGCATGAGTGAACCGTGGCAGCTCGAATGTAGCTAAGGCCTCCGTTCGCTCCTACACAGGGTTGTGCTCGGAGTTGGGATTACGCCGACCGCTCAACTATGCAAACCATCTTAATTAGCTCGCAGCGCCTGTGGACGCCGGAGCGCGATTCCGCAGTGCAATCGCAAAGGAGAGATATGCAGCCAAAAGTGAACAATTCCAGGGCCCGAGCGAGTCGGAGAGGTTGCGGTGGTTTTATACGTGTTTTAGGGATAGCGTTTGTGAGCACATTGATTTTATGTTGGAGCGGCTTGGCTGGAGCCCAGCACACAACGGGCACGCTACGCGGACAGGTCTCCGATCAAACCGGGGCAACAGTGGCCGGAGGGAATGTGGTTGTAAGCAACGAAGCCACGGGGGTTGTTCAGGCCACGGTTACAAGTTCAGCCGGAACCTATGAGTTTCCGAGCGTGCTGCCCGGAATCTACACCATTGCTGTGGAAGCGAAGAGTTTCAAGAGATATGTGAAGAAAGGCATTGGAGTACTAGCGAACCAGGACAATGTGGCAGACGCTCGACTGGACATCGGCGCGTCCTCAGAAACAGTTGAAGTGGTCGCGGGCACGGCGGAGGTGCAGACCACTTCCTCGGATCTGACGAATAACTTCAGTGCACAGGATGTGGCGAATCTTCCCAGTTCGGCTGGCGTGCTTAACGGAAGTCCCCTGAACTTGGCGATTTTGGCTCCCAATGTGGTTGCGACGCCGGGCGGAGCGCAGGGAGTGGGCGGTGCGGTGGGTGGAACACGTCCGCGCGATAACAATTTCAGCGTTGATGGAGTCGATGACAACAATCTCGGTACCACGGGCAACAATTCCACGGTGATTCCGGATGCGGTGGCCGAGTTCGCGCTCCAGACGAACCAATTCAGCGCCGAATATGGACATTCCGCCGGAGGCCAATTCAGTCTGATTACAAAAACCGGCACCAACAAGTTGCACGGGTCGGGCGAGTGGTACGCGCAGAATCGGAATTTCAACTCTCTCGACAACTTAACTAAGGCGCAGATCCAAACGGACCAAACCCTCAAGATACCCGGATCGCTTCTCACCAAGCCGCCATATGATGACAACCGTTTCGGCGGCACGATCGGCGGTCCCATCATTAAAGACAAGTTCTTTTTCTTTGGCGCTTACGAATACACAACCATTCACGGTTCCGGCCCAACCACTTTACTGTCCACGGCTCCAACCTCGGCCGGATTGAGCATGCTCGAAGGCATTGCTGCGAGTTCCGCGGTGAAAGCCGCCCTCGCCGCCTTCCCCGTGGCGCCGTCTAATAACGGAGGAACTCTCGCAGTAAACGGCACTTCGATTCCGGTAGGAAGTCTGGCTGTTGTCGCACCCAACTTTCAAAGAGAACACGACGCACAATTCAACACGGACTACACTTGGGGACGCCACCAGCTGGGCGCGCGCTTCACCTTCAATCAGGAAAAATTCATTGTTCCCGCGTCGATTCCGCTGCCGGTTTGGAATCAGAATGAGCCCGTTAATAATCGCAAGATCGCGCTCACCGATACCTGGACGGCCCGCAACAACGTGGTGAACGACATTCGGCTCCAGTACTCCTATTACTTTCTCGGCTTGTTGGATCCCTGTACCCCCGATGTCACGTGCCAGCCGGACATAACCGTCGGCGACCTATTTACGGGGAACACCGCAGGCGTAGCAGACAATCAGCATCAGAAGCAGAACAGCTATCAAGTCAGAGACACGCTGTCCTGGGTGCACGGCAAACATACCTTCAAGTTTGGCGGCGATTACAACCATTTCATCTATCCACAGTTCTTCCTGTCGCGCAGCGTGGGTGACTACGAATACCAGACGACGGCGGACTTCATCAACGATGTTGTGCCCACGTCACGGGTCTTGCGCGGCGCGGGCTCTGGATACTTTCTGGGAACGGAAAGCTTAATGGCTGGGTTTGTTCAGGATGACTTTAAAGTCTCATCCCGACTTACCTTAAACTTGGGTCTGCGTTACGAATACTGGACTAATCCGGTGGGAGACAAAGAGTGGAATCTCAATGCCATCTCGAATGTTCCGGGACTGATCAGCTTTGCAAATCCAAGCACGGACAAAAATAACTTCGCCCCCCGGATTGGATTCGCCTATGACCCAACGGGTGGCGGAAAGACGGCGATTCGAGGTGGGTTCGGAATTAACTACGACGTGAAGTTCCAGAACTTTGACTCTGTTTCCTTACCACCGCAACTGCAGAGTGAACTAAACTCGTCGTCGGCCTGCACTTTGACCCCGACACCCTCGTGGTGTTCGACGGGGACAGGTTTCCTGGCGGGAGGTGGCCTGCCTCCTGTCTACATTCCTCCTGCGGATCAGGCTACGGCGCGAAACCTAACCAGCGCCCACCTTCCCAATAACACTGCTTTACCCAAAGTGCTCACATGGAGCCTCGGTGTCCAGCATGAAATGTATCGCAATGCCACACTAGAAGTGAGATATGTGGGTACGCGCGGGCTGGAGTTGCCGGTGCAATTCCGCCGGAACTTCATCAGTTATTTCGATGCCGGTGGTTCGCCTCTGCCCACATATCTCAGCCCCTCATCTATTCCGGCAACCTATACTGCCACTACCCCAACCGACACCAACTTCAACCGGTTTGAGAATAACTATGGCAACCTGACTCTGAACCCGGTCCCGGGATTGACTCAGCCAAGTCCCGACATTTACCAGCAATACGGTTTCTTTGGGAACGTGACGGAATATGACCCCTATGGAAATAGTATTTATCATGCTGCCTCCGTGAGCTTCACCCAGCGCGCGGGTCATGGGGTTTCGATAAATGGAAACTACACCTACTCGCACACCATCGACTCCGCCACAAACGAATTCAATACCAGCGCTTTGGATCCACGCCGGGCGCAGGATGGGTACCACCTTGCGGCGGACCGGGCTGATTCGGAGTTGGACGTTCCGCAGAAGGTCGCGTTATCGCTTGTATACCAGTTGCCCAAAGCGAAGTCGTTGAATACATTCGCCAAAACCCTGTTGAACGGCTATCAGGTCGGGACCGTGTTCTACGCGCAATCAGGACAGCCAGTCACGCTGCAGTCCGGTGTTGTCGATTCGAACGGCAACGTGGATACTGCGGGGGACAGGGTTGTCCTCAATCGAGCCGGGACTGGCAACGTGCTGAACGAGCCCTTTCAGGGTGATGTTTTTCCGGTATGCGAAGGGGCAGGCGGCGCCACATACGTGGGCTCAACCTCTTTCCTGACTGCTCCGTTCAATGGCTGCAACGCTAACGCAAGCGCTCCCTTCGGTTACGACCCCGCGATTGGTTATACGCCGGTGAATCCCAAGGACCGGTACCTCATCGCGGCTAATGGAGTGCAATCTAATGTTGGAAGAGACAGTTACCGAACGCCTGGTTTCAGCACCTTCAATGTCTCCCTGTTCAAGAACACTTACTTCGGCGAAACCAAGTACCTGCAACTGCGGGCGGAGGTTTTCAACGTACTCAACCATCCCAGTTACACTTTGACCAATGGGAATGTTTTCAATACGACCGGTATCACAACCGCTCTTGGAAATCCAGGCTATGCACAGCCTTTCAGCAATGCTTTCTTAAATGCGAAGCAGTTCGGTGGTGGCATCCGCCAGATGACGCTTGGAATCAAGTTAGTCTTCTGAGTGCCACAATTGCAGCAAGGGATCGGTCGCGACCGGTTCCATGTTTTCGGCGGGAAGGAGCTTCAGTCTAAGCCTGAGCTGAGATCTCCGCTTTTGAATAAGTTGTCTTCGCCAGTGCTCCGGTTAGCACATCGCCTCTCGATGATTCCATCTGGGTGGTCGACTGCAGGAAAAATGGTGCGAGTTTTCGGGCTTCTTCTACAAGTTAGGCCATTTTTCCTATTTGTCGATCCCCTCGATCAGGGAACTCGTGTGATGTCCTGCACCCAGTTAGTCTCCCAGGTCTTGCCCTCGTCTGGCGAAGCCGCTTGCTCCCAGTGGCACGATGTCGGAGTGATGTTGGACCAGATGAAGCGCGCCCGAACTCGCTTTCCCCTGACCGTATCGTCCCCATAGAAAGTGCCCACGCCATTGTGGAAGCCTCCAATCATGGGCGGATCCAACGGTTCGGATGGTGTCCTGCTGTCGAGCCACCAGATTGACCACTGCTGGGTCTTCGGGTCGAAGGACCGCAGAGCGACACCGCGATAGGGAGCACCGGGAACGCTGAGCACTGTATCGTCCACATTGCTGTAACTCCCCATAAGCGGTTGATTCAACAACGTGCCTTCGAATTCAATCCACTCGTGATTATTGGCGAGTCGCTGCTTCAGCTTTCGATGATGGGCCTGCCATTGACCAGCCAGGAAGTCGAAGTCGTGAAGACCGGGGACTGCACTCTCTGTCTGATTCATCCCGGGGCCCGAATCCTGGTGCGATTGTGCGGCCAACTGTCCAGGCGCTGCCAGACACAGACTCAGCAGCGCGATCATGACTGAACGGTGATGAATACTCACGATGCCCCCTTTTGAATTTCGGCGGTAGCCAATTCTCAACAATGCTCGAACTCCACCAATCGTCCCCCTCCGGAATCAAACTGAACTAATGCCACCCTTTTAGATTGACTCAGCTCGTGGTGTGTATACCCACGTTCTGTGGAACTCTCGATACCACTTTCGAAGAAAAACGAACCTCTGTTCCGGCAGGTTTACCCTAAGAATTCTTGTCAATCACGCTCTGCAGGCCGGCACGGTGACCGCGGCTGCAGGACAATTCCTTGCCGGTCTTTAGGATGACGATATATTCGCCACTGTTGACAGGTATCAATTCCTTAATCTTCCGCACGTTCACGATGGTGGAGCGGTGAATGCGGATGAAGAGATTCGGGTTCAACCGTTCGGCGATACGGCTGATGGTCTCCCGAAAGAAATAAGCCTCCTTCCCGACATTCAAACGTACGTAATTCGCCGCAGCTTCAACCCAGTCAATTTCATCCAGATTCAGGAATATAACCCGTCCTTTGGCTCGAATCACCAAACGACCTTCCGGCTCAGGTCCGGAGCGGGTTTCCGATCTCACTCTGGATAGGAGATCCATGATGCGATGCGTAATCTCGCGATCCCCTGACTTACGCACTTCAGAGCAGGCTCTCTCTATCGAGTGATGAAGGCGCTCCTGGTCGAACGGCTTCAGTAAGTAATCAAGAGCGTGTGCTTCAAAGGCGCGAATCGCGTATTGATCATAGGCCGACGTGAAAATGACGACAGGCATTTCCCCAGGGGGGACTTCGTTCAGGACCTGGAACCCATCGAGATCCGGCATTTGAATATCCAGCAGCAGCAGATCTGGAAGGTGGGCATGGATTGCTGATATGGTCTGCCGGCCGTCTTCACACTCGGCTACCACTTGGACTTCCGGTTCGGATTCCAACAGAATATGCAGTTTCTTGCGAGCAAGCCGCTCGTCGTCGGCAATGATGACACGCAGCGGGGAGCTAGCCGTTTTGCCTTGCAATGCCGAGTCAAGGTCAGGGGTCATGGCGCATCTGCAAGCACTAGGGGTTGTCTGATAACTGAATAGACGTGTCTGGGTGAGAATCGTTTATTTTAAGTGAAGTGCAACTGTCAAAGTCCATCCCCGACAGCGGGAACCTGCTTCCGAGGGCAAGAGATCACGTGCCGCACTATATCGGTATCGATCCCAGCCCAGAGAATTCGCGCGCGTCTCCAGAAAGACGTTGACTCGTCAATGACTTGTGGTTGACCCCAGCCGTTTGCGCAACTGAATACCTGTGCTGTGTGATGAGTGGGCCCTTCTCGCCACCAGCCCTCGGGCCGCCTAAAATAAGCCCCAAATGGCGCCCAGGCTCGACCCAGGCCTGTGACTTGCTCCTGGCTTCCGATTTTCATAGAGGCGAGCGTCCTCCCTTACCAAATGAAGTAGATCGTGAAGGTCTGCGGGAGTAACAATGGCGACCCCCTCACTGGAATTGGTTAGCTCGTACGCCAGGCCCCGCATCCCGTGTTAACCAGACGTGCATTCATAACCTGGTCGCGAGAAAACCTTGCCGCGGCAAATCGCATGCTCTCTCGCTGTCAGATTCCCACCAGCAGATGGGAACTCATCACGACGAAAGGAATACTTATGATTCCCCTCGCAGCCCTTTCCCGCCAAGCAGGCAAGCGCTCTCGAATCTCAACGCTGACTGCCATCTCGCTGTTTTGGCTGAGCTGGGCTGCGATGCAGGCACAGACCACAGTTGCCACGGGCAGCATTCAAGGATCGGTGACCGACCCTTCTGGTGCGGTTGTTGTAGGAGCGAAGGTTACTATCACCAACAAGGCGACCGGACAAGTCATAACCGTCACGACGACCTCGTCAGGCGCCTACGCATCAGGCGCTCTCACACCGGGTGACTACAGCGTGCACGTGGAAGGGCAAGGTTTCAAAACCCTCGACGCAACCGTTCCGGTCCAAGTGGGAGTAACGGCCTCGGGCAACTTCAAGCTTCAATTGGGCGATGCCAACCAGATCGTCGAGGTGCAAGGTTCCGAGTTGCAGGTAAACACCGAACAAGCGAGTGTGCAGGGTGTGATTAACACCGAGCAGATTGAGAATCTTCCCATCAACGGAAGGAACTTCCTCGACCTGGCTCAATTGGAGCCAGGAATCCAGATTCAAGATGGCGGCAACTTCGATCCCACCAAGAAAGGATTTTCCTCAATTTCTTTCGGAGGACGGTTTGGACGCACGGCACGCATCGAGGTCGACGGAGTTGACACTAGCGACGAAACCGTGGGGACGACGACTCAAGACATTCCCCAAGGCGCTATTCAGGAATTCCAAATCGGAGAGTCGATGTTGGATCTCTCCACGGAGCTAACCTCGTCCGGGTCGGTGAATGTTGTGACTAAGTCGGGAACCAACGCCTACCACGGCCAAGGCTACTATTATTTCCGTGACCAGTCGCTCGATGCCAACCTCCCGGGGGCATCGCATACACCTTTCCAGAGAAATCAGTTCGGGGGTAACCTGGGCGGCGCCATCATAAAAAATAAATTGTTTTTCTTCGTAGACGCGGAACGTACCAAACAAGACTTCGATCAGCCGGTGCTGGCGGGGCCTCCCTTTCAATCGCTCTCAGGCGCGTTCTCGGCGCCTTTCCGGGAAACCGAGGGAATCGCGAAATTGGATTACCAGATCAGCAAAAACTACAAAACGTTTTACCGCTTTTCCTACGACCAGAACAGCGATGTCTCATCGTTCGAGGCTATCGCCTTCCAGCCCCTCAACAACACTACTCATACTCGCGATCACGTTGTGGGGCTCGACTTCACCACCGGAACTTTTACCCACAGTGTGCGTCTCGGGTATATGAAGTTCTTTAACCACATTTCGAGTGGAACCAACGCCACGACGCCCTTCAATCCATCATCACCGATAGAACTGGCAATCGGTCCTGACATCAACTGTCTCAATAGCTCTGGCGTAACTCCCGATGTGTTTTGTTCCGGCCAGGGGCTTTTGGCACCGCAGTCAACGCCTCAGTCTGATCATCAGATCAAGTACGACGGCAGCAAAGCGATCGGGGCGCACATCCTGCGTTACGGTGGAGGCTTCAACCACATCCAAGGCGGCGGTTTTGCCGGCTTTCTCGCCGACGGGCCTGCGGTGAACGCCAGCACCACCGCTTGCGCCGGCACATGCCTCGCCATGCCCGGCGGGGCAGCCAATGCGCTCAACTATCCTGCCACCAATGTGCTTCTCGGCAACGGCCAGGGATTTTCTACGGAGAAGCGTTCGTTTGGTTTTCCAGGTGGAGGCTTGGGACCTGATAATCGGATTTCCTGGTACGTCGGCGATTCCTGGAAGATCAAACCAAATTTAACTCTGACCTATGGGTTGCGGTACGTGAGAGATACGGGAAGAACCGATAACGATCTGGGGCCAATCGCGGCGCTCTACCAGTTTGACAATCAGTTCTATTCGGGCTTGGGGAATCGAGTGAACAATCCGAACAAGAATTTTGCACCACAGCTCGGTGTCGCCTGGGATCCGGCGCATAACGGAAAGACGGTGGTGCGTGGTGGGATTGGATTGTTCTATGAGAACTCGATCTGGAACAACGTTATCTTCGACCGGCCGGCGCGTTTGACGAATGGAACTTTTTTGGCTTTTCAGCCTGCCTGTGGAAGCGGGCAACCGGCGACTTTCAATCTGCCCGGCACGACAACTTCGATCACCCCCAGTTTCTGCGGTCAGCCAATTGGGCTGGTCCAGTCTCAGATTGCGGCACTGCAATCGCAATATCAGGCTGCCGCTCAGGCGGTTGGTTCCGGACCAAACGGATCTTTTATTGGTTCTGCCCTGCAAGATACCGGTCCAAACGGGACAAGCACTAACCTGTTCGCTCCTAACTACAGAACCCCGCGGTCGGTGCAAATGAATTTCGGCATCCAGCGCGAGCTTCGCCGGGGCATGGTGTTAACCGCGGATTATCTCCGTAACATCTCTACCCACACACTCCTGGCAGTAGATACGAACCACGTCGGCGACGCGCGCTTTCTAAATATGTCGGCCGCTGTGAATGCCATCAACAAGACTCTAACTGCCTGCGGAGCGGGCTCGATTGACGCCGCCATTGCCAACTGTCCCGCTCTACACTCCGCAGGAGGCGGAGCCACCATCGTGGATTTTGCCACGAACGGGTTGGACTCTGGTTATGAAGTCTGCGGCGGAGGCCCCTGCCCCAGCGCCGCCTTCGGTGGCATTGCAAATGGCGCAAATGGATCGCCCGCTCTGGGAGGAAACCAGATGCTGTTTCCAATCGGACGCTCGGTTTATAACGGTTTGCAGACTTCCTTGAAGCAGAACATGCGTAATCCGTTCAGGGGAGCACATTCCTTGAACCTGCAAGTCTCTTATGCTCTCTCCAGGTACACCTCTCAGGCGCAGGACGGTGACTTCGTTAACAGCGCGTGGAACTATGCAAAGCCGAACCAATTCAGCGGTCCCAATGGACTGGATCGTACTCACCAGATTTCCTTCGGAGGCACCTTGGATTTGCCGGCTCACTTCCGGGCCAGCGTAATTGGACATTTTTATAGCGCGCTGCCAACGACTCTCACGCTCGCTTCAACCGGAACTCCCGGCGGTATGTTTGTGACTGCGGTTAACGGGGACGGAACAGGCGATGGCTATTTGACGAACGGCTCGAACGGCGCGTTAGGAGGTATTCTTCCGGGCACTAATCTTGGATCGTTCGGGCACGGCATAAACGCCGCTAATATCAACGACGCGATTAACAACTACAATCGTAGCTTTGCGGGCTCTCCCACTCCGGCCGGCCAGGCCCTCATTAACGCAGGACTGTTCACCTCAACCGAACTCACTCAACTGGGAGCTGTGATGCCGGACGTCAATGCCGCGCCCGCCGACGAGGCGAATAATGCCTGGTTACGAGCCCTCGACCTCAGCCTGAATTGGACATACAAGGTCAAAGAGCGACTGGAAATACAGCCGGGAGTGAGCTTCTTCAACGTGATGAATCTCTCCAACTTCGATGCCCCTAAGAATAACCTCAGCGGCGTGCTGAGCCTCGCGGGTCAGCCTGGCCTTCCGGCTCAAACGCCGGTGGCAGGAACGGTGAACGGCACGTCCGGGCAACAGCCTAACAGCCTGCGGGTCGGTCTGGGTTCCGGAGTGTTTGGCTTAGGTTCTCCGCGAGTATTGGAATTTGCACTGAAGCTCACATTTTAGCGAGGTCCTGATTCCTAATGGCCAGACACAGCAGTTTGCTTCGATTTGCTCACCTGATCGGTCGTTGGTATTGACGCGGCTGTGCCTGGCCTCGTCCAACGCTCGCAGGATTCGCTTCGTGGTTTTCATCGATGGTTCGGCAGCTGCGATGCTGGCATCAGGCGCTCCCTGGAGGGCCTTTTTCAAAAGTCAGGCAAGCCGGATCCAAGCTCTGCGGCGGGTTGTCCAGAAGTATTCAAAGTCGGGGAAATTCTCAGCAGGCGATCAACTCATTCAAGTACCCCCAACACGAAGGCACTTTTTCGCAAGCAGCTGGTTGGCGTACTTAAGGTTGTATGGAGGCCGTCCGGACCGTCGACGTGGGGCGCGAAAACACGGTGCCGTGCGGATAGGCATCGCCGTGGAAGCCATGCGGCCACGACTTGCCGTCCATGCTGACGCCAGGCTGGTCGCTTCCGGCATCGCGGAAGCGCGGGTCGAGCGTGAGGGCACCGGTTTGGGGATCGAAGTTTACCATCAACAGGCGGTGATCTCCGTACTCGCCTGAATTCAAAATAATTCGATGGCCGTCTGGATCGGCGGAAGCCCAGTGCGGTTTTTGTTTTTCATTGAGAGTGACCCGCGATAACTCGCGAATGTGAGCTAGATCGGAGATGTCATAGGCGGCGATCGCGTGCACCGAGGACAAAGTTTGAATCCAGTAATGCCCAATTTGCAAAGGCACGTCAGCCTGCTCGCCGTCGAAGGTCTTCAAGTACCGAGCGGAAGGTTTCTCAGTTTCAATGCCTTCCAACTGGTAGAGGCCGCACCAAAATGTGTGGATGAGTACGGTTCTGCCATCGGCAAGCAGACGAGGCTCGCCCGGAGCTTGCTGCTCCGTACCGCGCGGCCCAGGCGGTAGCACGAGGGTGCGCAAAAGCTTCAAGTCGGAAAGACGCCAAAGTTGGACGGTGCGCGTCTCTCCGTCGCTTTTGAAATGCATGGAAGTGTTGGTGGTGACGACGCGGTTGAGCGCCGGGACGATCACGAGGCTGTAGGGACGAATGAGCTCGCCTTTCGCCGCGGGATCCATGGCGCTGCTGCTGCGTATAAGATGTCCACGTTCGTCGAACTCAACCAGGCCGCCGCCGTCAGACTTAGGCCCGTGATCGCCATGATATTGGAATGTCGCCAGAACATGGCCGTTCGACATTCGTACGTAGGTGTGCGGGTGCATATAACCGTCGAGATCACCGAACGATGTTGCAAGAGACGGGTGCAGAGGCTCACGCAAGTCGAAAAGCATGGTCCGTCCGCTCTCAAACGCATTGGCCAGAAGAAAACCGTCCTCGGGCATTTCCGCTTCGGTGTGATGAGGCGTTCCACCGGGACCGGGAACTGCGACTGAGGCCACCACTTGGGCGTAGTGCGCAGACTTGGGATCGGCATCCAGCACGGCGAGGAAATCGCTGCTTTTCTTAGCGTCGTCGCCCGCCCAGACGAAGAGGTAGGACTTGTTCTGTGAAAATCCACGAACGGCGCAAAAGAGCAACAGAACCAAGCAACCCAGATCGCGCATAGGCACCGATTGTCATCGTGCGGTGCTTAAGTGTCAATCAACCACCGACGATTTCGGCCTCCGGGGTACAACTCTGGGTTCTTGAAGGTAGGGTTTGGACAGGGTTGGGAGGCGTGTTAGCCTATCGGCGGCAGGGGCTGAGGCGGCGTGCGGGTTGCCGGCGGCCCACCCGCCAAAAGTCACCTTGCATGCCGGACGAAACCAGCCCACCTCGGCCCCCTGTATCCTCCTCACCTGCGGGGACTTCCGGCATTTCGGCGAATCAAGAAAAAGAGCAACTTTCCGGCTCAGGCGGGGTTCGAACAAGTGTGAGTACTGCGGCCATGGAGCGAGGCGCGCTGATGGCTGCGACGGGTCCCCCTCCAGTCAGGAGCTTCCAGCCAGTGATGGCGGGCGCCGAAGGCTACACCGACGCCGAGGTTATGTTGCGGGTAAAGGCGGGAGACGAATCCGCCTTCGACTATCTGGTACAGAAATATCGCCGACCGCTGGTGAGTTTTATGTACCGTATGGCGCGCAATACGGCGGCCGCTGAAGATTTGGCCCAGGAAGTTTTTCTGCGGGTGTATCGCTCTCGCCAGACTTACGAAGCCAGCGCCAAGTTTACAACCTGGCTGTATCGCATCGCTACGAATCTGGCCGTGAACCATGCCCGCGATACGCGTCATGAGCGACCGGAAGTGACGGTCAGTCTGGACGAACCGGACGAGGAAACCGGCACCACATTGGACGTGGCCGATGGTACGGTTACGGTCGAAGAGGCTCTTGTGCGGCGCGAGCGGATGCTGGCGATCCGAAGCAAAGTAGAGGCGCTTCCTGAGCGGCAGAAACTGGCGGTGATCATGCACAAGTACCAACAGATGGATTACAAACAGATCGCCGATGTATTGAAGTTGAGCGAGTCAGCGACGAAATCGTTGTTGTTTCGCGCCTACGAGACCTTGCGGGAACAGTTAAAAGAATTTGTTTAGAAGAGGTATTTTGTTTTGTGAAGTGAGCAGTGGCGAAGATGACTAAGGGGAACAGGGTTATGAAGTGTGAGGAAATTAAAGAAGTGATGCCGGATTTGGCTTCCGGCTTGATGGAAGTGACGCCAGAGATCAGCGATCATCTGGCGGGCTGCGGAGCGTGTGCCGGCAAGATGAAAGAGTTTCGGCAGACGATGGCATTGCTGGACGAATGGAAAGCGCCAGAGCCTTCGCCGTATTTCGATGTGCGTTTGCAGGCGCGTCTGCGGGAAGAGATGGCCAAGCCGCAAGCGGGCTGGTTAGCCTGGTTCCGGCGGCCGGTGCTGGCTGCGGCCCTGACGGTGGTGATGGGAGTTGGCGTGGGCTTGTTTTTTACGAAGGGCAGCGGAATCTACGGGCCGGGGAATAACGTGGTAGCGGAATCTGGGCAGGTAGCGGAGCCCGGGACAGCGGTAAGCGATCTGCAGGCGCTGGAAAAGAATCACGATCTGTATTCCGACTTCGATTTGCTGGATGACCTTGAGGTGCAGCATGATGTGGTGGCGAATCCGTAAGAGCGGATCACTAACCAGCGTCAATGCAGGTAGGCGAATTCGAGGGCGGAAAGAATGCGGTTGAGAAATTGCATGACGCGATGGATGGCAACGGCCGTGCTGGCCGTGGCCGGCGTTGTGGCTCCCTGCCTGGCTCAAAATAACAACGCGCCGCACAAAAATTTCCGGCCGTTGCAGGGGCATCCGCCAGCACAAACTCATCCGCCGGGCCAGGGGCATTCGGGGGACTGGCTGCGGCGCTATAAGGGCTTGTCTCCCAGTGAACAACAGCGCGCGTTGCAGAACGATCCCGGCTTCCGCCGTTTATCTCCGGAGCGCCAGCAAATGTTGCAGCAGCGACTGCAGCATTTCTCAAGTCTTCCGCCACAAGAGCAGCAGCGCATGCTGAAGCGCATGGAAACCTGGGAGCATCTTACGCCGGGTCAGAAACAAGCGGTGCGCGATCTGTTCGGCCGGATGCAGCAGCTTCCACCCGACCGTCGGCGTATGGTGAGTACTGCGGTGCGTGATCTGCGGGCTATGCCACCGCAGCAGCGGGAGCAGATTATTGATTCCAACCGCTTCAGAGGCATGTTCTCACCACAGGAGCGCGACATTATGCGCGGCGCCACCAGGCTGCCACTGGCCCCTCCGGACAATAGCAGGCCCGAACAATGACCAGATCCTCGTGATCAGGTTTAACTTTCAGCCGTGGCTCAATGGAAATCGTGTGAGGCAGTTTCGGCCTTCGTAACGAATAGCGGCAGTACCCGCTCGGCTTTCACTGAGATCACATTGTCCTGATTCTGCAGAATTCCTTCAATGGCAAGAAACCGTTCTGAGGCCAGCAGCAAACGGTTTTGATGAAAAAGGTCGGGAGCGATAATCGCGTTGGCCACTCCGGTTTCATCTTCCAGGCTGAGAAAAACAAAACCTTTCGCAGTTCCCGGGCGCTGGCGCACGATTACGCAGCCTCCAATGCGAAGACGCTTGCCGCTGGGTATATCGCGGAGTTCGATGGCGCGACGAATGCCCATGGCTTTGAGCCAGTCACGACGGTAAGCCATGGGATGCGGCCCAACCGTGAGACCTGTGCCGTGGAAGTCGGCAACCAGTCGCTCTTCCTGGTTCATGGGACGTAACGGGGAAGGTGAATCAGATTCAGGTAGATGCTCGAGCAGCGGGCCGGAGGAGCGCACGGCACGTTCGACTTGCCAGAGAGCGTCGCGGCGGTGGAGTTGCGGGTACCGAGTGCCGAGTACCGAGTTGCCAGATTCCTCCGCTCCTCGCTTGCCCTCGAAGGTCGGAATGACAAAAGTTTCTATCGTTTTTGACGGCTCAGAAGCCGGAAAGGTTTTCCTCGGTACTTGATACCCGGTACTGGCTACTGAATTCAGAGCTCCAATTTCCGCCAGTGTAGTGAGCTCATCCTTGCGAAGTTCTGGAACGCGGTGTGCGAGATCCTGTATCGAAGTGAACGGAACACGCATGCGTTCGCGCACCAGCGCTTGACCAGGGTCTTCCCGCAGGCCGCGGACGTAGCGCAATCCAAGTCGCAGGGCCTGAGCGAGTTGCGAGTTCCTAGTACCCGGTACTGAGTTACAAGATTCCTCCGCCCCTCGCGGGCACTCGGGGATCGGAATCATAAAGTTCTCTGTAGCCAGCAAATCCTCTGGAGGAGGAATGGTTTTACTCGGTACTTGGTTCTCGGTACTGGGCACCGCTTCCAGCGTGCACATCCACTCCGAACGCATCACATCCACCGGCAGTACTTTCAATCCGTGCCGTTTCGCGTCTGTGATAAGAGTGGCTGGAGAATAAAAACCCATAGGCTGATTGTTGAGCAGGGCAGCGGTAAATGCGGCGAGATAGTGGCACTTCAAATAAGCGCTGGCATATGCAATCAGGGCAAAGCTGGCGGCGTGCGATTCAGGAAATCCGTAGAGCGCGAAAGATGTGATGGAAAGAATGATTTGTTCCTGCGCATCATGAGAGATTCCGTTGCGCGTCATGCCGGCACGCAGTTTAGCTTCGATATCCCTCATGCGGGCTTCCGATCGCTTGAAGCCCATGGCACGGCGCAGATCCTCGGCCTCGCCGCCAGTAAAGTTAGCTGCGATCATGGCAATGCGCAGCAATTGTTCCTGAAAGAGCGGCACTCCCAATGTGCGTGCCAGCACCGGTTCAAGCGAAGGATGCGGATAGGAAACTTCTTCGCGTCCCTGGCGACGCAGGAGGAATGGGTTAACCATTTGTCCGACGATTGGTCCCGGCCGGATGATTGCAACCTGCACCACAATGTCATAGAAGCGTTTCGGCATTAGGCGCGGCAGGCACGACATTTGCGCGCGGCTTTCCACCTGGAACATGCCTATGGTATCGGCCTGCTGCAGCGTGGAGTAGACAGCAGAGTCATCGGCCGGAAGGTGCGCCAGATCGACTTCTTCAGCGTAGTGATTGCGAATAAGTTCGATTGAATCTTTGAGCACCGCCATCATGCCCAAACCGAGCAGGTCAACTTTGACGATGCCCATGTCGGCGCAATCTTCTTTGTCCCACTGCACCACGACACGGCCGGGCATGGAGGCGGGTTCCAGCGGGACGACAGAGTCGAGTTGCCCCTGGCAGATCACCATGCCGCCGGAGTGCTGTCCGAGATGGCGGGGCAAATCCTGCACCGCGAGACATAACTCGTAATACTTGCGCAGGCGCGGATGATTGAGATCGAGTCCAGCATCGCGGAAGCGGCGGTCGAGGGCATCGTTTTCGTCGCGAAATTCCCAGGTGGCGACCGCGGCAGAAATTTTGGCGAGCGTTTCCGGATCGAAACCCAGGGCCTTGCCCATTTCGCGCGCCGCCATGCGATTGCGATAAGTAATTACGTTCGCTGTCATGGCTGCGCCGCGTTCACCATAACGCCGGTAGAGATATTGAATAACTTTTTCGCGCTCGTCGCCGCTGGGCAGGTCGAGATCGATGTCCGGCCACTCGCCTCGCTCTTCGGAAAGAAAACGTTCGAAGAGAAGTTCCATGCTGATGGGATCGACAGCGGTGATGCCCAGTGAATAACAGACCGCGCTGTTGGCGGCCGATCCACGGCCTTGCACCAAAATGTTTTGCTCGCGGCAGAAGCGAACCAGATCCC
>DATNKA010000552.1:0-4690 GCA_035603655.1 Candidatus Acidiferrales bacterium
TTTGTCCGGTGGATGAAAAGCCAGGGCAGTCTCTGCCTGAGTCACTCACGTAAACTGCACGATCATGCTCAGCTAAAAATGAGGCGACTCATTGACGAAATCGCCGAACGGCGCGGACTGAACTAAAGCAAGAGCTTGGGGATTTCCTGGAGCACACGAAACAAGGAGATCACACAGGTGGGATACTGGGGCGTGCGGCTGAATTTCTTGTCAGCCAGCGAGGGCGGTAAACCGGAGGAGGACAAGTGCTCACATCTGGACCTGCTAAGAAGGTCGCCATCTACGTTGCAGAGGACCAGCACTATCACGGCAGTGCGGCTTACGCGGCCATCCTGGATTTTCTGTTCTTCCGGGGCGTGTCGGGCGCAACGGTGACGCGGGGCATTGCCGGCTTTGGCTCCGACCACCAAATGCACACGACTCGGCTCGTGGATCTCGCAACCCGTTTGCCTGTCAAGGTCGAGTTTATCGAGACGGCGCAGAAAGTGGAGGAGTTGCTGCCAAAGCTGCAAACCATGGTCGGCACCGGGTTGATTGAAATGCACGATACGACCATCGTGAAGCCAGCCGAGACAAAGGAAGAGCAAGCGGCTGTGGCTGAGAAGCCTGCGCTCAAGAGCGAAACCAAGGCCAAGTTGATGCGGATTTACATCGGCGAGAACGACAGGTGGAATGGCAAGCCTTTGTATGAAGCCATTGTGGGCGGGTTGCGGGCTCACGATATTGCGGGTGTCACGGTTTACCGTGGCATCTTGGGCTACGGCGCGAATCGGAGAATCCACAAAGATGCTGCGCTCAGTCTTTCGCATGACCGGCCCATCCTGCTCTCTATCGTGGACACGGAAGAGAAGCTCAAGGGGTTCATGCCAATCCTGGATGAAATGGTGCAGCAGGGCCTGGTCGTGCTTTCCGACGTGGATGTCATCAAGTACACCCACAACTACGAGAAGGCCGAACGGCGTCAGGAGACACGGGTATGAAACTTGAAGGCAAAGCCAAGATGCTCCGGATTCACTTCGGCGAAGATGACAAGTGGCATGGTAAGCCGCTGTACCGAGCAATTGTCGAAAAGTGCCGAGAGCTTGATATTGCCGGAGCAACGGTTTATCGCGGCGTTGAGGGCTACGGTGCCAGCACGCTGATTCATAAGGCGCATCTGCTTAGGTCTTCCGACCGTCCCATTATGGTTTCGGTGGTAGACACGCACGAAAATATCAGCAAGCTCCTGCCTGCATTGGATCAAATGGTGGACGAGGGCTTAATCGCCATGTCCGACGTGGAAGTTATCAAGTACGTACATCAAGAGGGCACTCGCTCTCCGGCATCATGAGGGCATGACGAAAAGAGAAGACAATTTGCCAACCACGGTGGGCGTCCAAGCAGAACGCGTTCTTTCGCCTGCTCCTCCGACAACGAGCCAGGTTGAATGTGAGAATGGGGGCAAGGCGGCGCTCAACATTCGCTAGGGAGGCGCGGCTCTCTTATCGCTCAAGTCAGCGAGTTCCAGCGCTGATAGCATGAGATTTTGGGAACGCCGCTTCTTTAACCTGCCTTCGAGTTTTATCTGACAAATGTTGTGTACCGCCTGATCGAGCACTACCATCTTGAGGGCGCGGATGACATTCGCTGGGAAGTGGTTCCCCAAGCTGAATTGCTTGGAAAGATTCAGTGATTCAGATGCAGTATTTCCAATTTTCCAATCGGTGACATAGTTGTCGAAAAAGTACGCCGTGAAAGTCGCTGGACTTCAGCGGGTGCAACTCCCGTCGCGAGCTTGTTCGCTCCATCCGATGGCAATCGAAGTCGTTTGTTTCTCAGTAACCAACAGCCCAGTTTTCTGAGGATTTCCCCGCGAGCGGCGAGCAGCCGGGCCGGCACCAGTTCCGTTTCCGGGGGCGTGAGCATAGTACTCGCGCACAGGGGATCGACCACGCCCGATGACTGTATTGTGCAGTAGTATCTTGTCGCTAGGGACTCGCCCGATGTCGCGACCTTGACCGGAGGTGAATGTGGCAAGCGTATCTATTCCGAAAGACAGATGGTCGGCTCGTATCGCACTCGTTGAGCACCATATTCGACTAGAGAACGAGCATGACCTTGAGGGCGTTCTCCGCACCTTCGGAGATGTTGCGCACTACGATGACGAGGCGTGGGGGGAACACCACAAGGGCCGGAACGGTGTCCGGTTGTTTTACGAGCAGCTAATGAAGGCTCTGCCTGACTTAGAAATCGAAGTCCAGCGCCGCCATGTCACAGACGACGCTATCCTTGTTGAAGTCATGATTCGCGGCACGCACCTCGGCCGGTGGCGTGGTCTTCCGGCGACGGGGCGACCAGTGCAGTTCCCGCTTTGCGGCGTATACACGTTCGACGCCGATGACCGCCTAGCCGGGGAAAAAATCTATTACGACCGAGGGACCGTGCTGAGACAACTCGGCGTCTTTTACGAGCCGCAAAGCGTATTAGGGCAAATCTCCATTTTGGCGACTCATCCCCTGACGATTGCGCGTGCTTTCGCGAGGAAGCTCCTGCGCAGGTGACCCAGGGTCTGAAGCTCGAAAGACTGCGGCAGTCGCTCGCGAAAAGCCGGGATCGCTCTTGTAGGGCGCATCCCATGCCTCATTTGCCGGGAAACCGCAGATTCCTTGATCTGCCGTGCACATTAGAATGTGGATTGATGTTTAAAGTCGCCAGCTGGAATTTGAATTCTATTCGCTCTCGACTGACCCATGCCACGACATGGCTGAAAGCTCGCGAACCGGATGTGTTGTTGCTACAGGAATTGAAGGGAACCGAATTCCCATCCGAAGTCTTCAAGTCGCTCGGCTATGAGAGTGTCGCGGTGACGCAGAAGGCCTATAACGGGGTTGCCATTCTGTCGCGACATCCGATGGAGACGATTGCTAAGGCTCTCGTCGGAGACGATTCCGACAGCCATGCTCGGTTCTTAGAAGTAGTCATCAAGGGCATCCGCATCGTCAATATCTATCTTCCCAATGGCAATCCGGTAGGAAGTGACAAGTTTGCCTACAAGTTAGCTTGGATGGATCGGCTGAATCAGCAAATGATCAGATGGAAGCAGGACGGTGTGCCGACGCTAGTAGGCGGCGACTTCAACGTGATTCCTGAAGACATCGACTGTCACAAGCCGTCGTCGTGGGAGCACGATGCTTTGTTTCAGCCGGAGCCGCGAACCCGCTATCGTGCGATGTTGGGTATGGGCTATAGGGATGCGTTCCGGTCGTTGCACGTGGGCGAAATTGGACACTTCACGTTTTGGGATTACTTTCGGCAGGCGTTCCAAAACAATCGAGGCATACGAATCGATCACTTCTTATTATCCCCAACGCTGGCGGATCGACTCGAAGGCTGCGAGATCGATAAAGGGCCGCGAACGCAGGAAAAGCCATCTGATCACACCCCCATAATCGTGACGCTATCCGATCTGCCATAATCTGCCCCATGTGCAGACGCCGCCTCGCTAGCATTTTTCTCTGTCTCTGTCTCTGCCTTGCCGCCTCCGCATTTGCGCAAGGGACGGATTCGAGCAGTCTCGAAACCTACAACGGCTGCCGGGTGGAGGGGGATGCCCGGAGTCCCGGCGTTCAGGCATTGAACCGCTTAAAGAACCGCTATACTGCTCCTCAGCAGATCGACCCGGCGATCACGCTCGCCGCCATGCTGGCTCCCGGCAGGGACACGGGGCGATGGAAGGTGAAGCAGGGGGCCGAGATCATCGGCTATGTATCTGATGTGAAAGTCGGTGGGATCGAGAGCACCAACTGTCATGGTCGTGCTGCCGAGCAGCGCGATACGCACATTGAGCTTGTTCTCGACCCAATGGCTAGTTCCCCTACCCAGCGCGTCGTCGTGGAGGTCACACCCCGCTGGCGGGCAATCATGGCTGCTCAAGGGGGAGACTGGTCCACCCAGGCGTTGCGCGACAGGCTGCTCGGACGCTGGATCAAGGTTAGAGGCTGGATGCTGTTCGACGTGGAACACCAGAATGCGTCCGAGAACACGGCTCCGGGTCGCGAGCGCAATTGGAGAGCGACGGCTTGGGAAATTCACCCGATCACATCCATCGAGGTCGTGCAGCGACCTGCGAGATAGCAGAGTTTGCCCGGCATGCCTCCACCACTGGACTTCGACCCAGTGCCCCAAGTGTGGCGGATCGTCGCCGCGCTCGGACTGGTATGCGCACTGACAATCCGAGTTTGCGGTCAATCTATTTAAGCTCGGTGACCAGTTTCCCCAGATACAGCGGCACGGAGCACGGCGCCCGCCCGGTAGGGAAACTCGGCCGAGAATCTGGTTCTTCTCCACCTGAGCCCCGGCAAGTTCGGGAAATACGTAGACAAAGTTTTCCCCGTCGGTGCTGCTCCGGGTGAGCTTTTTCTCGTTCATTTTGGACGTCTGATCTGGAGGGTGCGTGATTGAGCGAATAAATGGGCGTCGACTCTGCTCACCCTAAATGCCGATCATGGTACCTCAATGAGATCCAAGCCGGTCGCCTTCCTCCTGGCGGACTTGGGAGTCGCCAAGACCCATAGCCGTCCTCACGTCTTCGATCGCAGTCCCTGTTCGGAGAGTCAGTTTCGCACCATGAAATATCGTCCGGTTCCCTGACCGCTTCGGCTGCGTCCAGCACACGCGTTCGCACAAGGATTTTTTCGCTGGTACAACCCAA